>JAGRIK010000106.1 GCA_020443325.1 Halioglobus sp. | reverse complement strand
CCCGGCAGGCGTATTCCCACTCAGCTTCGGTCAGCAAACGATAGTGCTGACCCGTCTGCTCCGAGAGCCACTCGCAGTAGCCACTCGCATCATCCCAGTCAACATTGATCACTGGCTGGAAACCCCTGCCCCAGTGCTCATCTTCGGGCTTTTTTCGCCCTGTGGCTGTGCAAAACCGGTCGTAGTCG
This sequence comes from Halioglobus sp., assembly GCA_020443325.1. Lineage (GTDB taxonomy): Bacteria > Pseudomonadota > Gammaproteobacteria > Pseudomonadales > Halieaceae > Marimicrobium. Next base: position 1,794 of record JAGRIK010000106.1, on the reverse strand, counting down.
TCGAAGGTGACCGGATACTGGCCGATGTAAAAGGCGTCCAGAGTCACCTGATGGGCGGGTTTCACACTAGAAAAGTCGCTGTTGTCATCGCCCATGGTAAATGTGCCGCCCGGCAGATACACCAGCGCCGGGCCTTGGCTGCCATCCTTCAGCGGATCGCGAAACCCGGCAGTCGGTTCGGTGGGTTTGGTTCTCGTCGCCACTGGCGGTGCAGTGGGTTTCGACGCCGCTTGTTCGGTTACTGCCGGTTGCGCGAACCCGCGCAAGGCTGCCGCAATGAATTCGGCACTCTCGGGCCGCTCAGCAGGATCATCCAGCAGGCAGTCGAATATTAGATCGTGCAGGCCCTCGTGCTGGCGTAGATAACGGGGGTGTGGTTTGCCTGCTGATTGACCGCTGATCAGCCGGTACAGCGTCACCCCGAACGCATACAAATCGCTTTTCGGCCCCGGCGGGCCATAGCGGGTATCGCCCTGTTGCTCAGGCGGGGCATAGTCCAGCGTGCCGAACACCGCCTGGGCAAACGCGCTTTTGCCGCTCAGGCGGCTTGTGCCGAGTTGTTTTTGCAGGTTCAGTACCTGACTAGACAGGCCAAAGTCGATGATTTTGACCTCGATTTGGCCCTGGCTTTCGCGCAACAGCAAATTGCCCGGTTTCAAGTCAAAGTGACAGATACCCGCCGCGTGCGCCGCCGCCAGCCCCGTTGTCATCTGTTGGCCGACCTGGATACCCTGCTCAATGCTGAGCGGCCCATTGCTCGCCAGCCAGCTATCGCCGTCCAGGGCGTCTTCGAGATATTCCATTTCAATATAGGGTTTACGGCGTGCGGCATCGGCGTAGCCGTAATGCAGTGGTTCGACGACATAGCGGCCGGCGCAGCGCGCCATCGTGACCGCTTCCTGGTAAAAGCGCTGGATGGCTGCCGGGTCACTGTCCCACAGGATTTTCAACACGACTTTTCGGTAACCGCCCAGTTTGCTGGCAAGAAACGCGCAGCCCATGCCGCCCGCGCCCAGGATTTTTTCTACGAGGTACAGTTCTCGATCCCATAAGCTGTAGTTGGGGTCGAGTTCGGCAGCGTTATTAATCGCGTCCAGAGCTTGCGCGTAAGCCGCAGGGCCGCGCCGCAGATACACGAAGAACAGATTGTGATACGCCAGCGCCCGATCACCATCGTTGGTTGCGTGCTGCAGCGCGTCTTGCAGGCTCTGCTCGGCGCGTTTGCTATCGCCACAGGCCGCCAGCACGCTACCCAGAGCATTAGCTGTGCGGGCGCGGTATTGCGGTGCGGTGCGAAACACCTGGGCGGCCTGTTCGATGCGCTGCAGGTAAGCACTGCCGTAAACGACCAGATCATCATGTGCCTGAACACACTCCCCCAGGCCGCCGCTGGCAATCAGGTACATCCACTCTTTGAAGCGGGCTTCGAGTGCATCGAAGCGCTGGTGCATCTCGCCGCCCAGTTCGCCGAGGCCTGCCAGAAGAGTTTGCTCCAGCGTGTCCAGTCGGGTATCGAGCAAGACCGTCCAATCCCCGAACCGCTGAGTGAAGGCGCTCATCTGTTCCAGGTGTTCACTGGCGGCATTCAGTTGGTTCAGGGTGGGCAGCAGCGCATTCATCCGCGTCAGATCATTAGCTTGCACGGCTTGCAGCATGGTTTGATTAATCTCGGTCTGCTGCCGTTGCAAAGCGGCTAAATCCGCCCGTATACCCTGTTGTTGCAGGGCGTTCAGTGTGCGCTCGACACGCTCGTCGCGGCGCAGCGTTTCGCGCAGAAAAAAGAACACCGCCTGG
>JAGRIK010000105.1 GCA_020443325.1 Halioglobus sp. | reverse complement strand
TTGTTCAATTTCACCCGCAATTACGCCAAACTCCCCTTTTCTCGACCGGCGGCAGAGCGTATCGCTTCCGATGACTGGATGCAGAATGCCCGCAGGATAGATCTACCGCATACTACTGAAACAGATAACAGACCAAATGGGCAGATTGGACCTGAATTAATGCTCGCTATTGGCAGATAGGCGTGAAATTGAACCCCATAGGGTTGGGACTGTGCGAGGCAGGAAGCCGAGCTCAAGCCCCCATGGAGGGTCTGCCCCTCTTTATGGGCATGGATTCACGGCGGGTCCCAACCCTATGGGGTTCAATTTTGCGCCGACCATGCAGCTAATGTAGGAACCCTTTGCCTAAGGACAGACCAAAATTGAGTAACGACTATGAGTGACATCATCATACTGGGCGAAGTAATGATCGAACTGGCCCCACTCGATGAAAAGCGCTACGCGATCGGTGTCGCCGGCGACACCTACAACACCGCCTGCACCCTACAGGGCCTCGGCGTGGACGTGTGCTACGTCACCGCCCTGGGCGCCGGCCGGCAGGCCGACAGGATCCGGAGCCATGCCGCGGCGCAGCGAGTGACCCTCGTCGAACCGGACATCGACCCGCAGCGGAACCCCGGGCTGTACATCATCAACACCGATGACACCGGCGAACGCAGTTTCGAGTACTGGCGCAAGGACTCAGCGGCCAGAGCACTGCTCGGGCAGCCGGATACCCTCCGGGCCCTTCTGGAGCCGCTTAAAAGTACACCCTACCTGTACATCACCGGTATTACACTGGCCCTGATGAGCGAGGATTGTCGGCAATGGTTTATGTCATTCCTGGACGACTACCGGAGCCAGGGTGGCACTGTCATTTTTGATCCCAATTACCGCCCTGCACTCTGGCCGGGCACCGCTGAGGCCGCCGGGACAATCGGCCAGGTGCGGGCAGTGGCTGATATCTATCTCCCCGGTTTCGAAGAGGAAGAGACGCTCTTTGGTTTTACGACAATTGACGAAGCGGCGACAGCACTGCTCGCCAGCACTGCCCGGGAAGTCGTCCTGAAGAACGGGGCGAGGACCTGCATCCTGGTTGTCGATGGCACGATCAGGCAAGTCGACATTGAGCCCGCCACAGAGATACGGGATACGACGGGTGCCGGCGATACGTTCAACGGCGCGTATATCGCCGCCAGGCTGGCGAACATCGCCCCGGTTGCTGCGATTGCGTTTGCAAATCGGGCAGCCACCGAGGTACTGCGGGTAAATGGCGGGCTGCTGACAACCGGTCAATTGCAGCAGGTGAAAGAAATCCTGCAAGCACAGCAACAGCAGCAGCAATAGCAGCTCCCACAACGCAATGAGCGACAAAGCGTATCGCGCGCTTTCCAGCCCATTTGGAACAGGTTTTACAACGACGATGAAATTATCCACAACAGTTTTGGCGCAACTGCAGCAGCAACAGGCCATCGCGATACCCCGCTACGATCGCGGGAAAACCGGGATCGGCATCGTGCATATCGGGCCGGGCGCCTTTCATCGCGCCCACCAGGCGGTCTATACGGAAAACGCGATGAACCAGTCCGGCGGCGACTGGGGAATCTGTGGAGTGTCTCTGCGCAGCAGCAGCGCGAGGGATATCCTCTCGACGCAGGACTTCCTCTACACCCTGGCGATACGGGACAAGACCACCCGCTACCAGATCATAGGCGCTATCAAGGAAATACTGGTCGCAGGCGAACAGAGCGATGCGATTCTCTCCCGATTATCTGCCGCGACCACCAAAATTGTCTCTTTGACCATTACGGAAAAAGCCTATTGCCTGAATGCCCTCGGCAGCCTGGACCTGGAGCATCCTGATATCGCCGCGGACCTGGACAATCCCCGGCACCCGCAGAGCGCCATCGGCTTCCTCGTTGAAGGGTTGAGGCTGCGACTGGCTTCCGGTGTGACAGCGTTCACGGTGCTCAGCTGCGACAACGTATCCGGCAATGGCGACAAACTGCGCAGGGGCGTGCTGGACTATGCCCGCCTTATCGACGAGGACCTCGCCGGTTGGATCTCGGGCAACGTGGCGTTCCCGAATTCGATGGTCGATAGCATCACGCCAAAAACAGAGGATGACACAATCACCTCAGTCTCCAGTGCGATAGGCGCACAGGATGACTGGCCCATTCAGCGCGAGGCGTTCACACAGTGGGTGATCGAGGAGAACTGGAGCGGGGAGCGGCCAGACTGGCAAGGCGTGGGCGTGATCTTTACCAACGACGTCGAGGGTTTCGAGAAAGCGAAGCTGCGCCTGCTGAACTGCCTGCATTCCACTCTTGCCTACGCCGGCTCCCTGGCGGGTTTTGAGACCGTCTATGAAGCCACCAGCGACACCCGGTTTCGCCAGTTCATTTCTGGCCTCGCGCAGAACGAGATCATCGGCTCGTTTGTTCCTCCCAGGGAACTGGATATCGGGAAGTACAGCCAGGAGATTATTACCCGTTTCCTGAATCCCGAAATCCAGCACCGACTGGCGCAAATCGCCTGGGACGGCTCACAGAAAATCCAGATGCGAATACTGCCTGTGATTCGAGACAACCTGGCCGCTGATCGCCCAATCCGGGGTTTGTGTATGGCGCTGGCAAGCTGGTTCGAGTTTATCTGCCGCGCGTTGACATCGGGGCACGAGATTAACGACCCACTGGCGAACACGTTCTCACAGATGCCGGCACTCAGGGACGGTGATCCCGCCGTGGTGGTTGAATCTTTCTTGAGTATTGATGCCATCTTCGCCAGCGACCTGCGCCACAACACGCTGGTGTTACAGCAATTGACGCAAAGCCTGCGCACACTGAGAGAATGTGCAAAAGGCGGCCAATCTGTCGCAGACGCCCTCACCATGCTCCCTCCCGCCTCCGCGTAAGCGATGAAAGATACGACCATGGTGACGTTCGACCGTTTATTGACACATTCGTCCACTGGCTGGCAGTGGCAACTGCCTGAAATTTTCAATATAGCCCACGCCTGCCTGCGCCGGCATGTAGAGCACAACAACGGGGAGAAGACGGCGCTGATTGTTGAAGATGACCTCATCGGCACCCGGGAACTGAGCTATGCCGCGCTGGATACGTTGAGCGGCAAGTTTGTTGCCACGTTGAGGGCGCTGGGTATCAACGCGGGCGACAGGGTCCTCATTCGCCTGCCGAACGCCACCGATTATCCCGTCAGCTTTTTCGGATGCCTCAAATTCGGCGCGGTAGCCGTGCCGACCTCAACCTTGCTATCACCTGGGGAGGTGGCCTACATAGCTGCGGATTCCGGCGCCAGGGTAATGGTCATCCATAAATCGATGTGGGCTGAACTGCGTGCCGTGGTGAACGAACTGTCTCCGTTGGAAGCTGTATTGTTAGCGGGCACGGGCGATATGCCTGCGGACGTCGAGCACGCTGGCATACAGGTGCTCGACCTGGAAGCCCTGTTGCACAGCAGCCCGAGCGACGATGCGATTGTCGCCAGTTCCCCAAATGACCCGGCCTACCTGGTCTATACCTCCGGCACGACAGGCTACCCCAAAGGCGTGTTACACGCGCATCGCTCGCTGCTGGGCCGGCAGCCCGCCAGCCACTTCTGGTTCGATTTCAGGGAAGGCGACAGGATACTGCACTCCGGGAAGTTTAACTGGACCTATGTGCTGGGTACGGGGCTGATGGACCCGCTATTTCATGGACATACAGTGGTCGTCCACGAGGGAAAGAGCGATGCATCGGTCTGGCCGAAACTCATTCAAAAGCACAGCTGCACGATATTTATCGGCGTCCCCACAATCTATCGCCAGATACTCCAGAAAACAGGTTTCACGGGAGCTGATGTGCCCTCACTCCGCCACTGCATGAGCGCCGGCGAGCACCTCAGTGATGAAATGCTGCTCGGGTGGCGGCAGCGGTTCGGCAGGGATATTTACGAAGCCATCGGCATGAGTGAATGTTCATACTATATTTCACAAAACAACCAGAAGCCGATTCGTCCGGGCGCTGCAGGGTTTATCCAGCCGGGGCACGATGTCGCATTACTGAACGAACACCTCCAACCCGCCAGCGCAGGCGACGAGGGAATGCTTGCCATTCCCGAATCTGATCCCGGCCTCTTTCTGGGTTACTGGCAATTGCCCGAGGAAACTGCAAAGTCTCGTCGTGGGGGCTATTTTCTCACCGGGGATTATGCCCGCATGGATGAGGACGGCTACATCTGGTTTATTGGGCGCAAGGACGACATTATCAACACCTTTGGTTATCGTGTCTCGCCGCACGAGATCGAGCGCGTGATAAAAACTCACCCCGGTGTGGCGGATTGCGTGGCCCTGGGGGAGCCATCAGGTAAGGACAAGACTCTCGTCAGCGTGTGCGTCATCCGGACGCCGGATGCGACAGCAAGCGAGCAGGATATTCTTGCGTTTGGCGCCAGCAACCTGGCTAAATACAAAGCACCCAGGCGAGTCCATTTTTACCAGGACTTTCCCCGAACCAGCAATGGCAAGGTCTTGCGCAAACAGCTGTTGGCGGAACTTGCCGACAAGCAGACCGCCTGAGCGGCGCGACAGGATAGCGATGCACTGGCGCGATCAGATGTAACCGAGATGCTTCAGCTCAGCCAGAATCAGCTTCTGCACTGCGATATGCTTGATATCCTCCGGATTGCTTAGCCCCATTCGCTCCAGGTAGGGCATCGCAGCCTGCGGTGGCTCACCGGCTGCACCCACCGCTCCGGCCAGGGTTTTAATGAGGGTCCGACGTGACCCCATATCCGTCTTCAGATGCTGCAGCACATCGGCGAGCACCAGTTCCTCTCGCGTAAAATCGCTGCCGAAGGGATAGGCCGGGAACATGCCCTCCGGCCGCAGGCGGGATACAACCCTCTCCAGCTTCTCGGGTAAATTGTTGCGAAACTGCGGAGGTATTTCATAGTTGTCAGGTATCTTGCCGGCACTCTTCGCCTGCTCCAGCAACTGCTGCTGGAATCTCGAGTCAGCGATGTTCAGCATCCGGGCGACAACATCTTTCTCGCGCTGCCCGCGTAGCATCGCAATACCGTATTCCGTGATCACGATGTCGCGAAGATGGGCTGGAATTGTCGTGTGACCATAATTCCAGACAATATTCGATGTAATCTGGTCGCCCTTGGTGCGGGTGCTGCGGCACATCAGTATTGATCTGGCGTCATCCAGGGCGTGCGCCATCGACACAAAATTATACTGCCCACCGACACCGCTGATCTTGCGTCCGTCTTCGAGACCGTCTGAACAGGCCGCGCCGAGCAGCGTGATCATGATGGAGGTGTTCATGAAGCGTGCATTCTGTCGCTGCAGGCGCGCGATCTCCTCACAGCCGTACAGCTGGTTTACATACGCGATATCCGTCATGCAGATTTTTTTTGCATCCGCCTCGGGCATACTTCCCAACTGCCGGTACATCGCCTGCGGGCCAAGGAAGAATCCCGCGTGCAACACGATGCCGCGCTTGAGTTCCTCACCCATACAGTGACTACTTATCTGCTCGAGAACCGCCGGGTCTCCCAGGTTCGCCTCGATTGCGGTGCCATCACTACAGCGCAGCAACCCATCCTCAAGGGCGACCGTCTCGTTGATGAAGCCATATTTTTGCAGGAACGCCAGGTCGCCAGATGACAGCCTGGCAGACACGAGGCCCTCTTCCACCAGCACAGCGAGTGACTCCGCTGTGATCACAGAGCCTATCCTGCCGGCGTTGACCAGTCGCTGCAGGCCGACATCATCGTATACCGCGCGCTTGAGAATCCCGTGGTTGTACAGATGGCGAAAGCCGTCGGCAAACATTTCGGTGGAGCCGTACAAGCCCTTGTCAAACGGCTCCGTATCGCCAATCTGCGCGACGATTTCGCCAAATCGCTCCGTTATACCCAGTTCGGCCAGCACTTCCTTATACTGCCTGTTGCGCTCGTGCCGCAGGATACAGCCATAGGTGATCGCGTCTCCCAGTGAGCCGATACCGATCTGGATTGTACCCCCGTCAGGCAACAGGCTGCTCGCATTCAGGCCGATCATGTAATCCACGGTATCCACCGAGGGGGACGGTGGCCCGAGCAGCGTGTGGTTGTATTGCGGGGCATCCAGAATAATGTCGTAGGTTTCGACGGGGACAATCGCATCGTTGTACATGAACGGCAATTCGTCATTGACCTGGCCGATTACCGCCACCTGCTTGCCCTCTTCCCGGAGCGCCTGCAACCTCGGGAGGATATCCAACGCATAGGCATCGTGGCTCATGCTGTAGACCAACTCGCCATCTATCTCGCGTTTGGCGATCATCTGGCTGAACACATTGCACCCCTGCTCGATCATATCGCGCAGCCAGTGCGTGAAATTACTGTACACGTAGTTCTGCTGGGCGTGTTTATTACCCAGGTAAGTACCGGCCTGCAGAAAGACCTCTACAATCTCGATATTCTCGGGCAGCCGCCCCTTCTGGTAGGGCTCGACGTATTCGAGTTCCGGCAGATTACCAAACACTCTGTCGACGAACGGCTCCAGAAACCGTCGCTCGAGATCACTGCTCCCCCTGGGACGACTGAAAGAGACACCGGTAATGATTGTCAGCTGTATGCTCGGATCTGCGACCGCGCGTCGATACAGCTCATTGAATATGTGTATGGGCCGGCCGAAACCACCTGCGATAACGACTTTCTTCCCCACTTTCGCAAGCAGTGCATCAACGCACTGCTCAAGATCCGAATAGTAAGCGGGCCTTTGGGCTGTCATTCTTCTACGTCTCCTGATTCTGGCGCAAGCGTGTTAACAAACACCCCTTGATCATCGCCACCTATGTATAGCATCCACGCGTTGAACTTTCCATCCTGACGCAAGTCTGCGCGTTTTTTATCTGGCCACTGGCCATATCGCCCTGCCTCATCTACGATACTTGTAGCAAGCGCGCCCGTGTGGCGAACCACCCGGCGGGCATGCACCCGGCACACAGTGAGGAGATTGCACCCATGTCAGAAAAAAATATGCAGACAGTTCGTCGCCTGCTGGAAGAAGTCTGGACACAGGGCAACCTGTCGCTATTGCCTGAGTTGCTGGGAGAAGACGCTGTGGCGCACCCCATGCCGAACCTGGGCGCGCTGCGTGGCGCTGCGGAGTACCAACACTTCATCGCGGTCTATAAAGGGGTCTTCCATCATATGGCGTTCAGCATAGAAGACCAGTTCTCCGCCGGAAACAAGGTAGCGACGCGCTGGATAACCAGGGTCTCCGATGAATTCGGTGATGCCAAGCAGGATGACAACAGCGGCGAGGAACTGACCATCGACGGCACCACGATCACACACCACGACAGCAACGGACGGATCATCGCGGAGTGGGCAACCTGGGATACTGGCAGCCTCGTACAGTCAGCAGCCGCGCCCCGGGTATTCGAACAATTGTCTATCAAAGCCTGAAGCTGCGCCTGCACGGGCACTGCAGGCGCTATTCCACGGCTGTACCGAACCATCGAGCTGATCAGCGCTTACCGAGCTTACGGATATTACTGGGTGTGAAATAACCCGGGCCTTTCATCGGATTCACATCGTAAAGCATTGGCGCACTGTCATTGATCAGGCGTTCGGCAATATAGGCACCGGCTCGCAGATCGTGATACATCTGCGCTCGCCTGACATAACCCTGGCCGCCATAGTCATAGATGTTGTTCGTTAGAACCACTTTCCACAGTTCACCACGGCCATCATAATTTTCGGTTATCGCGGTAAAACCCGTATCCTCATCGATGTAGATGCGACGCTTGCCGTAAATATGTCGCTCGCCCTCTCGCAGCGTACCCTCTGCCACCCAGACACGCCTGAGCTCGTAACGCATGTAATCCGGATTGGCGTGGAACTTGGTCAATAATTCGTCATAGGAGATATCCGGATTATCGAACTCGTAGTTGTGGTAAGGGATAAATATTTCCTCGCGCCCCAACAGCTTCCATTCGAAGCGCTCCATGGAGCCGTTAAAGCCGCGCACCTCATCCACTGTTTTGAGTCCACCGGGGCCGTCAGGGGTGTCAAAACCCACGGTTGGCGCGCGTCGGACCCGGCGCGAACCCGGCAGATAGCGCCAGACCTCGCGCGCATTCTGCGAGTAATCATACGGCTCGATAACCGCAGTGATCAGGCCCTTATCGCGCGCCGGCTCCGTCACATACGTCATGATATAGCCGCCAAACTCACCCAGTTTCGGATACTCGTAATCGGCTTCGACCGGATTGTTGCGACTCGCATAAGGCGATTCCTGCAGGAACCGGGAGCGTCGTGTGGATTTTGTACCGTTGGGAAAGACGGCAATGTCGCTGTACTCGCCTTCTATGGTCTCATTCGCGCCGGTGGTGCGTGTGAACCAGACCGCCTCCGGCCCTGTTGAAGGCACGGGAAAGGCTGCGCCGCCGATAAAACCCGTGATTCCCTCATCGTCATTGATCAGTTCACTGTGCTCTGCGTTGTAGCGAACCTTCTCGTAAAATTCAGGGTAGAAGGCGAAATCCCGGTGGCCGGGATAGACCGGCATCTGGAAGGTATCCGGATAGGTTTCGAACAACGCGACCTGACCGGGGCTCAATCGCGACCGGTACTGCGCCATATTGTCTTTGGTGATCACAAAAAGCGGCTTTTCATCCGGCCAGGGATTTGGATAGGGTGTGCCGGGGCCGCCCCATGTCACGCCTTTGGGCAGCCCGACGACGGTGCCTGTCCACTCTGGCAGCAATCCGTCTTCGCTGCCCGCCTTGATACCACCGATGGGGTTAAGGTCCTTTCCCAGGCGCGCCACATCCTCTGCCGACATCTTTGCCATGGCACTGAATGTTAGGACCGACAGTGCCGCGGCGATTACGCTGTTCCTGATAAGATGCATATTACCAATCCTCTTTTATTTCAGAAGCTGTAAGAAACGTTGAACGAAATATTGTCGCGATCATTGATATAGGTATTTTCGCCGCCATCAAAAAAGTTGGAGTAACCTATCTTCGTAGTGAAGTTGTTCAGGTAGACAAACTGGAACTCGATATTGACGGCCGATGAATCTTCCACCATCTCGCTTTCCAGGATATTGCCGTCCAGCCCACGCCTGAAGAAGATCGGGACTTTCAGGTCGAGGCCTGGCATCAGGTTGAGATAGGCCACCTCAAGGCGCAGGTTGACGACTGTGCCGTTATCGTCGTAAAGCAATTCGCCGCTGTCATGCGAAGTCAGGTACGCGCCGGCTAGCTCGAACGTCAGGTTGGCGTCGTCCCACAGGGCATTGGGCTCGAAGACATAAGAGCCCCCGATCTGGTAGGACGCCAGGTCACCTTCCACCGGGTCACCGTTCTCAAGCACTACCGGCATACCGGTCTTGAATGAAACCTCACCCTGGACATTGGTGGTACCCAGCACGGTAGTGAAGCTGCCCGCATACCCCTGGATATCCTCGAAGTAAACGATCGTGTATGACTCGGGGAGCAGGCCACCGTTCGCGGGATAATTTATCTGGTAAGCAGGCGCTTTACTGTGGGCATTGATGTAGTAGAGGCCGAGGTCCGTGTCCCCGAGCACAATCCAGTGCAGGGCTGCGCCCCATTGACCGGTAGCGGAAGCACTGTCATCCGCCGTGCGAGGAATCGCCGTGATACTGTCGGGATTGTCACCGATCGGAATCAGGAAATTCCTGGCGCCGGGCCCCAGAAAATCGCGATCGCTGAAGTAGCTGCCCACACCATTCAGCTCTGTCTTCTTCCACTCATACTGGTAGTACGTCTCGAAGGTCAGGTCCATCGTCAGGTCTATCTGGCCGTAGATTGCACCCGTCGGCAACAGGATTTGCTTGACCTCGACCCCCGGCGTATTGCGGGCGATCAGGTCCGCACGATTCTGCAGGCCGTTGATGCCCTGCGTAAACGTGGCTTCACCCCAGTTAATCACCTGGCTGCCAAGCCGGATACTGTAGAGGTGGTCACCGAACGCCTCGCCACTGGCGTAAAGGAAGTAGTCCAGCATTTCCAGTCGATCCCGGTGCTCGTCGACCGTGCCCTCGGGGAACTGCCGGAAGTAGGCGTCGCCATTGGGAAATTTTGTGTTGTTGTTGTACGTGAGATAGTTGTCCTGGCTCAGGTCGGTGTCCTGGTCGTAGACCTCATCGTAGTAGGTGCGGCCGCGAACGAATAACCCCAGGTTTTGCCAACTCAGGTCGAGCTCAGTGACTGCGGAGACTTTATTCTGTACGAGATCACCGCGATCGAAGTTGTTGTCGCCGTCATTGGCATTGACCAGCACAGCATAGGCCCTGCTGTCGGCTTCCAGATTGCCGGTATCCCTGTAACGGAACTGATCGTCATCCCGCTTGGCGACCCGCCACTGCGCGGTATAGGCCACGTTGGTATCCCAGTCGAGCTCCCACTCGCTGTCATCGCCGAACTGGAATGACAGTGCCTGTGACCCGGCTGCGCCCGTCAGCAACAACGCTGCCAAAGACGCTGCAATGAGTTGCCTGTGTTGCCATCGTTTGTGCTGATCCATAACTGTTCCTACCCTGTTACTGAAGCAAATTATGAGGCGGTGATTTTCGCCAGGCGCCGGTTTTCCCGCTCGACGAATTTCTCTGGCTTTATCAGGAGTTGTGCAAGCGCGGGCAGCAGCCACAGCGCGCCCACCATGTTCCACAGGAACATGAACGTCAGCAGCATGCCCATATCGGCCTGGAATTTTATCGGTGACCAGATCCAGGTGGCCACGCCTGCCGCCAGCATCGCACCCGTCAGGCTGACAGCCTCGCCAGTGGTAGTGAGCGCACCGTAGTAAGCCTCCTGGATACCCATGCCCTGGCGCAGGTAGTGGGCAAACTTGCTATAGATATAGATGCCGTAGTCCACGCCGACACCCACTCCCAGTGCAATCACAGGAAGCGTGGCGACCTTTATCCCGATCCCCAGGTAGGCCATCAGTGCCTGGCACAGCGCAGACGTCAGCGCCAGCGGAACGACAATACAAATGACAGCGCGCCACGACGCGAAAATGAAGAGTATCAACAGGCAGACAACGCTGTAGATGAGCCACATGATGCGTTTCTGGGCCACTTCGATCTCCTGGTTAGTCGCGGCCTCTATCCCCGCGTTACCCGCGGCGAGTGCGAAATGGATACCCTCCTGCTTATTCTCCTGTGCGAAAGTCTCTGCTGCATCGACCACTCTCTGCAGCGTTTCGGCTTTGTGGTCGTCCAGGAATAACGCCACCGGCAGCAGGCTGCAAGTGGTGTTCATTAACGCGCCGGGCATCTGGTCGAAGGTGGACCCAAGGAGACGCTGGTTGCGGCCAATCGTTGCCCACTTGAGGTTGCCCTCGTTGTATCCCGCCGCAAAGAGTTTGGACACTTCCGCCGCACTGATGGCTGAGTTGACGCCTTCCACATTGCGCATATGCCAGGTAAATCGATCGACGAGTTTCAGGTTCCGGTACAGCGTGCACTCCTGCTTACCCGTTTCGACCATGACCACCAGAATGTCGGAACTGGTGGCGTAATTGTCGGTGATAAACTGGTTGTCGCGGTTGTAGCGGGAGTCCGGATGCAACTCCGGCGCGCCCGGGTCGAGATCGCCTATCTGCAGGTTCTTGCCGCCGTAGATGCCAACCGCAAAGCCGATGGCGGCCAACAGTATCGAGATACGAGCCACACGGGGGCTGGCCAGGTTGGAGAGCAGGCGCCAGGCTTTGCCACGCGCTGAATCCTCCTGATTCTTCCGGTGGCGGGCCAGCGTCTTTTTGGTGATGCCCAGGTAGGACATCAGGATCGGCAGTAGAACGAGGTTGGTCAGCACGATAACAGCAACCCCTACACTCGCGGCTACGCCGAGATCCCTGATCACCTGAATCGGGATCAGCAACATGGTGGTAAAGCCAATCGCATCGGAGACCAGTGCCGCCATACCCGGCAGATAGAGCGCTCGAAATGCCAGCCTGGCACTGACATACCTGTCCTTGCCGGTGACACTCTCCCCGAGTATCGCGTTCACCATTTGCACACCGTGGCTGACGCCGATGGCAAATACCAGAAACGGAATCAGTATGGAGTAGGCGTTCAGTCCATAGCCCAGCGTGGTCAGCAGTCCCAGCTGCCAGATCACGGCGATGATTGAGCACAGCAGTGGCGAAAACGTTCCGCGCAGGCTGCGTGTATACAGAAACAGAAGCAGGGAGGTAATTGCCAGGGTAATGACGGCGAACAGGAATATCGCAGTAATGCCATCCAGCAGGTCGCCAATTACCTTGGCGAAGCCGATGATATGAATTCTGACTTTCGGCTCGCCATTGCTGTCCAGCGACAGTTGTTCATACTTTTCCCGGACATTCTTCTCCAGCGTCTGTGACAGCTGCCAGTAATCCAGCGGCTCTCCGGAGGCCGGGTCAATATCGATCAGCGGTGCCTCCACGATGCTGGAGCGATAGTCATCTGCAACCAGTCGACCGACCTCACCGGAACGCAGCACATTCTGGCGCAATTGCGCCATCGCCCGCTCAGACCCGTCGTACTCGGAATCTATGACCTTGTCGCCCTCGAACCCGAGTTCAGTCACCTCGACCCAACGTACATTCGGCGTCCACAGGGAGCGCATCCTGTTACGGTCTACTCCCGGAAGGTAGAACACTTCATCGTTGACCTGGCGCAGTACGTCCAGGTACTCGGCATCAAATATATCGCCCGAGGTATTCTCCACCGCCACCTGAATTGTGGTTCCCGCAGCACCCAGGTCAGACATGTGTTTCATGAATGACTGAATAAACGGATGTTCCATCGGTATCATTTTTTCGAAGCTGGCATCGGGTCGCAGGCCAGCCGTCTGGTAGGCGAAGAAAACCGTGGCGAGCAGGAATACAATTAACAGCTGGGGACGATAGGTAAAGATAATACGCTCCAGAAAGCGCTCTTCCTCACCGGCCTGATAACCGTGCAGTTCCCGGTCATTGCCCTGCAGTTGATCATCCATACTCATCGACTCTCCTGCACGGTCTTGATCCCGCCCTGGCCAATCAGTATCAGTCGTTCTCCGTGACGTATACCGGAGCTCAGGCTCAGCCCATCGTCCATCTGCGTACGCCGGAAGGTTGTTCCGCCGTCACTACTTGTCATCACAGTGCCGACACTGCCGGCGAGAACAACATCCCCCCGGGCGGAAGCCGTACCGCCAGCGAGCGTAATGTGGCTCTCGTTGGACACCGCTTCCCAGGTCGTGCCAAAATCCGTCGAGCGAAAAATATTGCCGCGCAACCCAAACACAAGGAGTGCTCGATGCGGCGCGTCGTAGACCACCCCGAACCAGCTGCCCTCATAGAAGGGTTCCAGCGATTCCCAGCTCTGGCCGCCATCCAGCGAGCGATACATAACGCCGCCTTCACCGGCGATAAATACACCTCCCTCGCCGTCGCCAGTGATGGCGTTCAGGTGGTACTCAAACGGGTTTTCCAGTTTTCGCCGCTGGCTGATCCAGTGTTCTCCGCCGTCCCTGGTTGTCACGAATGTCCCGAATGCACCCACCGCCCAGCCCCGGTCGCCATCCTGGAACCACACATCCATCAGTGGTGAGGTAAACACCGGCTCACTCAAGGTAAGCTCCGCATCCTCCAGGTCCAGCTGGGCGTCTTCCAGCGCGAGCTCCAGATCCGGTCGCGCTTCATCGTCCGCTTGCGCCACGGCCTGTTCCAGTTTGCGGATCTGGCGGTGAGCCGTCTCGCGCACTTCCAGATTGGCCTGGTGCTGAACCGACAGACCATCGCGTTGAACGCGCCAACTGCCGGCCCCATCTTCGCTGACCAGGATCAAACCGTCGTGCCCGACAGCCCAGCCCAGGCGATCATCCACAAAATAGACACCGGTTAGCATCTGGGTTGTCGGGACGCTGGCCTGTTGCCAGCTGTCGGCGTTGTCATCGGAGTAGAGAATAATCCCGTGCTCGCCCGCCACCACCAGGCGCTGGCCTGCGGTAGTGATATCCAGCAGCAGTGCCTGGGGCGCCAACGGCATGATCGGGGCATTGTCCTGGGACAACACCTGGAGCATTGGAAACATCAGCAGGAGCAGTGCGACCGCGCCTGGAATGGCAGGTTTTCTCACCGACATTAAGATTCCATATTCTTTTAATAGTGACGGTCTTATTGTTGGAATTGTGAACTGCCTGAATGGAGGGCAACATGATGCGCGTCAATATTCCGGCAATCAGCCGGTACGTGGCAGTCAGTATTTCGAGAGAAACGGTGCGGGGGTTCGGGGAAGCGGGGTGCGTCCGCTCAGTTAGAACAGGGGTGGGGCACCATCGACATCATCAACATCTGGCGGGGCCCTGCCGATCAGTTTACCCGCCTCATCGATCCAGCCACCGCCCATCGCCTTATAGATATCAGCAGATGACGTCAGCACAGAAGCGCGCAGGGCGGCCAGTGCCAGTTCCGCCGGAAAGAGTGTTTGCTGGGCTTGCAATACCGTGGAGTAAGGTACGTAGCCCCCGTCGTACTGCAGCCTTGCGAGCCTTTCGTACTCTGACAGCGCCGCCACCAGCCGTTTCTGCGCGTCCAGTTGCTGCGCGGTCTTCTGGTTTGCCACCAGTGCACTGTCGACATCGGCAAACGCATTCTGCACCGCGAGCTTGTAGCTCGCCAATGCAGCTCGCTGGGCGGCTTCCGCTTGTGCCACCTGGCCGCTGACGGCACCGAAGGTAAAAATTGGCCCCACCACCTGGCCCGCATAGTTCCACGTGCGTGTTGAGCCCTCAAACAGGTCAGACAGGCTGGCGCTCGTGCTGCCGAAGGCACCCGTCAGCGAAATAGTCGGGAAATACAGCGCTTTTGCCGCGCCGATCTGCGCATTCGAAGCGATCAGGGCCTGCTCTGCCTGCAGTAAATCCGGACGCCTCTCCAGCAGTGTAGAAGGCAGGCCGGCGGGCGCGACGGGTGACACCAGTTCAGCGATCGGCTTGCCACGAGGAATGGCGTTTGGATTGCGACCCAGCAGCACCGACAGGGTATTCTCCAACTGGGCTATCTGCGATTCGATCTGCGGAATCTGCGTCGCCGCCGTTTCATACTGGGACTGGGCCTGCACGACCGTCATCAGCGAGGTTTGCCCGTACTTGTACTGCAATTCGTAAAGGCGTACGAACTCCCCGTAGGTGGCCAGCGTGTCCTTGCTGACGGCCAGCTGTTCATCCAGGCCGCGCAACGTGATGTATCCGGTCGCCACTGACGAGACCAGCGTAAGGATCACACCGCGACGGGCCTCTTCGGTCGCCAGCATACTGGCCTGTGCGGCTTCGGACAGGTTGCGTATCCGACCCCACAGATCCAGCTCCCAGCTGGCCGAGAGAAAGGCCTGGTAGGTGTCCTGGGGATTCGGCAGATTGGGTATTACTGCTTTGAGCCCCGTATCGGGAGAACGCAACTCCTCACCGCTGGCTCCGTAGCCCAACTGCGGGTAGAGGGCAGACCGCGTCTGCGTGACGATACCCAGCGCCTGTTCGACATTCGCGGCGGCAATCTGGACATTGTAGTTGTTGGCCAGCGCCGACGCGATGAGTTCGTCCAGTACCGGATCGCCGAACTGCTGCCACCACGCCGTGTCAGCGGTTGCCGCAACGACCGCAGGTTCGAACCGGAATGCAGCGGGCATCTCCAATTCGGGGCTTGTGTACTGGGGAGCCAGCGTGGTGCAGCCCGTTATCAGCAGTACCGAGGCTAACGCAATGCGCAATCGCGCGTTGCAGGAAACCGATGCCAACATGGCGATACGGTGGCGACACTTACAGGCGCTAGCGTAGGACATGTCAGCCACCCTCCCCCGGCGCTTTCGGCCCGGCACCATCACCTGGACCTTCATCATCCGCGGTGGATGTATCCGATTTTCCGGTTTTGCGCTCAGCGAAGCTGTCAAAGAGATAGAACAACAGCGGAACATACAGCATGGCCAGTGTTGTCTCGCCGATCATCCCGCCGATAATACCCGTGCCGATCGAATGTCGCGCATTCGCTCCCGCGCCCATGGCCAGTGCCAGCGGCATACACCCTGCTGCAAAGGCGAGCGATGTCATTATGATAGGGCGCAACCGCTGCTCACCAGCCAGTACCGTCGCCTCCATGATCGATTTGCCCTGCTTTCGAAAATCAACAGCAGCAGAAACCCGCAGCACGGCATTCTTGGCACCCAGGCCAATCAACACCAACAGCCCTATCTGGAAGTACACATCATTCTCCAGTCCCCGCGCGGTGATCATCAGCAACGCACCGAGAATCCCGAACGGCACCGCAGACATCACGGCTCCCGGCAGCGTCCAGGACTCATACTGCGCCGCGAGCACGAGGAAGACGATGATGAGGCCAAACGCAAAGGCGATCATCGAGGTGCCGCCCGATTGCTGCTCTTCAAACGCTATGCCGGACCAGCCGTACGTGTACCCGGTGGGAAGCGACTGGTCGGCGACGGCTTCCATCGCGGCAATCGCATCGCCCGAACTGAAACCCTCGGCAGCACTGGCGTTGACCTTGGCCGCCGGAAAGCCGTTGAAGTGCGGGAGCATATCCGGCCCGGACACCCACTCCATGGTGACCACGGCTGACAAGGGCACCATCTTGCCGTTTTGTGAGCGCGTGTAAAGCCGCTTCAGGTCTTCCGGGTCCTGTCGATATTTGGCATCAGACTGCAGAATCACCCACCATACGCGGCTGAACTGGTTGAACTGGCTGGCTGTGAGCGAACCGAACTGGGCCTGTATGGCGCTGTAGACATCCTCTACCGGCACACCGAGCAGCGTCGCCTTTTCACGATCGACGTTGACCCGCAATTGCTGTGTGTTGGCGTTGAATGTCGATGTTACGCGGGTGAGTTCAGGTCGCTCCTTTGCCGCCCTTAGAAAGGCCTTCGTCACAGCATCGAGTTGCGAGGGATCGCCCGCACCGGTGTCCTGTATCCAGAATTCAACGCCGCCGGTAGAGCCGATGCCCGGAATGGGTGGCGGCGCCACCGGGTAGACAATGGCCTCCTCAATGTCCGCTGTCTCTTTAGCCAGCGTCATCAACACGGTGCGCGCATTCTCCTCGCGCGCCGTTGTTGCCGAATCATAGCGCTCCTTGAAATCCGTCAGCGTGACAAAGAACGCACCGGCGTTTGTCTTGAAACCACTGTCGAGCAGGCTGTAGCCGGTAATCATCGAGCGCGTATCCACGCCGGGAATTTTCGCGAAAACGGCGTCCACTTTTTCAGCGACGGCCTGGGTCCGCTCAATGCTCGCAGCTTCAGGCATTATGATCGCCGCCATGACGTAACCCTGGTCCTCGTT
>JAGRIK010000104.1 GCA_020443325.1 Halioglobus sp. | reverse complement strand
GTGCGCTGGCAAAGCCAATACCGCTGCTACATCCGGTAATTAACACAACTGCCATACCAGTACCCCCTCGAATGACACTGCAGCGGGCAGCGCTCCCACCGCAGTGCCATTGTTCTCGCCGACGCTTGCCTGGCCGACGCCTGCAACCGCGAGACCTCGCGCCGCAGTGTCACTGCATCATATAGGTCAATTTCACCCCAAACTCGCGATAGTGTGGCCTCACGCGGATACCCGCCGCGCCAAAGTTGTCCGAAGTGCCGGTATAGTAGTCTTCATCCAGTGCATTTTTAACAAATGCTGCCACGCGAAAACGACGGTTCTCGAAACCGGCATACAAATTTACCACGTTATAGTCATCAATCTGATAAGGATACTTGGGCAAATTAAAGGGGTCGCCATTGACTGTCTCACCCACCAGCGAGCCAACTGCCTCTATGTCGCTGACTGTTTCGTCGACATACGACCACTCGCCGCGTACGTAAGCATCGAAATTCGACACGGTAAAATCGTACTGCAGCGCAGCGCTGGCACTCCACTCCGGCGTTCGTATCAGCGGCTCACCGGAGACATCGATGACATTGGGCAGGCCGTTGGTCTCACCCTTGAGTACCGCGTTATCGTAATCGTCGAACTTGGCGTCTATGTAGCCGACATTCAGCGACGCCGTCAGTCCTTCTACCAGCAGGGCTACCAATTCCAATTCGACTCCCTCGGCGCTTGCAGAGTCTGCATTTTGCGTGGTGGATATCGCCGAGCTAATATCCGATGGATCCTCCAGACGGTCTGTCTGGACCTGGAAATCATCCCATTGCAGGCTGAACACCGCAGCGGACAGGTTCATGCGGCTGCCCAGTAACCTGGACTTCACGCCCAGCTCATAGCTGATCAACTCCTCCGAATCGTATTTTACGCCCTCGGTTCGAGATCCGCCGGTCACATCAGTACCCCCGGCCTTATAACCCTTGGAGGCACTGGCATAGACAGTCAGGTCATCACTGGGAATGTAGCGAAGCACCACCCGGGGTGAGAAGTCGGTGAAATCGACACTGTCTTTGAGTGCGACCGGGCCTCGCGCCTGGTCGATGTCGGAGGCATCCACGTTGTCCCAGGAATATCTTCCCCCCACAGTCAGGTCGATACTTTCAGTCATGTTGAACAGAACTTCGCCAAACACAGCGTAGTTTTCAAACTCGAACTCGCGATCATTTCTGTTGATAAAGGCCAGTGCCTCACCGTTGGGGTTGTCATCGGGGAGTATCTGGATCTGGTTGTCCTGCTTGAATTTGTCCCTGGCGTAAAAGACACCCGCTGTCCATTTATAGGTGTCGCTCCCGAGAGACTGCAGACGGATTTCCTGGCTGTAGGACTCCGCCCCGTAGTCGTTGACACGGCGCAGGGGTAGCGGCCCAAAGGTAAATGGTATGCCATCGAGATCTGATACGCGGTCGAAAGAACTGTCCAGCCAGCCGGTAATGGAACTTACGCTGAACGTATCCAGTTCCCAGACAGCCCTGGCATTTACAATAGTAAATTCCTTTTCGTTCAGCTCCCGCGTATCGCGGTCGATTTTGTCGTCGTTGTGGGGATAAAAGCCCTGACCGGAATCCACTGCATCGTGTGCACCTATGCCAAATATCGACTGCGTATCCAAATCGACGACACCTGTCGGCACGCTGATATCGCCACCCTCGTCTTCGTTGGTGCGCGTAATGGACAGATCCAGGGTAAAGGCGTCGGTAGGCAGAATTCGCAGGGCTAGCCTGCCCGTACCGTACTCGTAGGACGGGTCATTGCCGGTCGGGTTCACATTGTCAATGGCTGCATCGGATTCCTCATAGGCGAACACGCCTCGTGCCATGACGCGATCACTGATCGGCAGGTTGACGATACCCTCGGCGCCATAGGTGTCAAATGAACCCGCGTTTACGCTGGCTTCGAGATAGAATTTGTCAGTCGGCTTGTTGGTCGTTATGTTGATTGCGCCACCAACCGCATTGCGGCCGTAATACGTGCCCTGGGGGCCGCGCAACACCTCAATCCTCTCGACGTCCTGCAACTGCGGGTTAATTGTACCTTGGGCAACACTACCGACCGACAGTTCATCGATATAGTATCCAATAGAGTTCGCCGTCGAGATACCATCCAGCGTAATATTACTCACTCCGCGAATACTGATACTCACACTGCGACTACCGCCCTCGCCGTCCTCGGAGAAACCGACATTTGGCGTCATCACAAGATAGTCGGACGCCTGGGTAATATCGGATTTCCTTATTGTCGACTCGTTAAAAGCCGACACACTGACGGGTACTTCCTGTAAAGATTCAACTCGGCGTTGGGCACTGACTACGACCTCCTCCAACACCAGACCTTGCGCACTGGCAACCGGCGCCAACGAAATGCCCCCGGCCGCTAAAATGGCGCCATTTAAAATCGAACGTCTAAAGTTCATAGAACCTCCTCTGGAACATACCCACAATCGGGCAGCTTATCGTTATTAGGTCTGTCTGAGGCTTGCTCGACATTTGTTGATACAGCGCGTCGAAGGGCCACATACATCAGGTTGCACAGCTCTGCGATAGAACTCTCACCTGGGCCATTGATATCGAACAAGGCTTGAAACAAGTATAGGCCTATACTGAATCAAATAACAATACCGTATAGGCTTAAACCTTTAATTTATTTGTTGTCAGTTCAGACGTCCTGTCCAGGTTTTGTAATACCAGGTTGTTTCCAGAGGCAGTTTGTCGGCACTTTCCAGCCCGACTCAAAAATTGCATGATATAGCGTTCGGGCAGCCAAGCTCACGCCATTCCATCTTCGATGAGGTCAACTTTGTGAACGATGACTCCAACATAATCGCCACCCGCCTGCAGTTTATTCCACGCGACAAGGCCGGTATGCGACTGTGGCTCAAACTGTCTTCCATGGTGCAACTGATAGAAACTCGCATTCGCAAACATCTTACCGATCAATACGAGACGACCCTGCCGCGTTTTGAAGTCCTCTCCGCGCTGGAACGTGTACCGGAAGGCCTTACGATGGTGGAGCTGTCTCGCTGGCTTATGGTGACCAAAGGGAACATCACCGGTATCGCTGAACGACTCTCCGAGGACAATTTGATTGAACGCAACCCCACCCCGAGCGATCTGCGTACATTTTGTCTCACGCTCACACCCAAAGGGCACAAGCTCATTACCAAAATGCTGGAGAGCTACGAGAAGTTGCTGGAAGATATGTTCGAAGGCATAACCATTGAAGAAACCGACAACCTCAGCGGCCTGCTCAGTCGCCTGAAGGACAATGTCGACAACCTGGAGCAATAAGCGCCCCGGGAAGGCCGGTGGAGCCAGGCCCTGACGCTCGGGGCAACAGACATTTTGTGGCTTGCCATCGCTGTTCAGGACATCGCACGACGGGCCAGGGCCTCGATGGCATCCCACTGGCCTTCGCTTACCAGTTTATCCGCAGCCATCCACGAGCCGCCACAACACATGACATTCGACAGTTCGAGATAGGAGCGGAAGTTATTCTCATCGAGCCCACCGGTAGGGCAAAAACGTGCACGCGGGAAGGGCCCTGCGAAAGACTGCAGTAATTTTTTACCTCCAAGCGCCTCTGCCGGAAACAGCTTGAACAGCCCAAAGCCGTGATGTAAGCCCAGCATCAGTTCAGAAGCCGTACCCACGCCCGGAACAAACGCCGTGCCGCTGGCCAGCGCCGCCTGCAGCAGCGACTCGGAAGAACCCGGACTGAATACCAGTTCGGCACCCGCTTGCATTGCCAGATCGAGGTCTGCCGGTTTGATTACGGTGCCGGCCGCCACCAGTATACCGGGGACTTCAGCCCGGACTGCGCGAATACTCTCCAGCGCGGCGTCCGTGCGCAGCGCAATCTCGATCGCCAGCATACCGCCGCGCTGCAGAGCGCGGGCAAGCTTCACGGTGGACGCGACATCGCGGGGGCTCACCACGGGTATCACGCGACACACCTCGAGAATTGAAAAATCCATCACTTTATTTCTCTTGTCACCAGTCTCTACCCGCCGACTCGAAGCCGCCGCCCCCGCCCCTCTCTACGGATTGCGGCTTACACTGTTACCTGCGCAAGCTCTCTACGGCGTGCATGACACCTCGCAGCTCGGCCAGTCCCTTTAGGCGACCGGCAAAGGAGTATCCGGGGTTGACGCCGGGCCTGCCGATTTCATCGCCGAGTGCGTGGCCGTGATCGGGGCGCATTGGGATTCGGTCACTTCGCCCCTCGGCGGCCCGGCGTTTTTCCTCATCGAACAGCGCGCTCACCAGGCCCACCATGTCATTGTCGCCTTCGAGATGCCCGGACTCGTAAAATGATCCATCGGCTTCGCGCCGGATATTGCGCAGGTGCACAAAGTGGATACGGGGACCAAAATCCCTCACCATGGCGATCAGATCGTTGTCTGAGCGCGCACCAAAGGACCCTGCGCAAAGGGTAATGCCGTTGTTGGGGCTCTGCACGGCATCCAGCAGGGCACGCGCATCCGCCGCAGTCGATACAACTCGAGGCAAGCCGAACAGGGAGAACGGGGGATCATCGGGATGAATACACATCCGCACGCCCGCCTCTTCCGCCACCGGAATGATATCGGCGAGAAACGCGAAGAGATTGCGCCGCAGACCCTCCGTTCCCAGGTCGATGAATTGTGCCATGGTCGCACGGATACCGGCGCGACCATACGAATCCTGGCTGCCTGGCAAGCCGGCAATAATATTGTCCTCGAGCTCAGTTTGCTCTTCGCCGCTCATTGCCTCCAGGCGCTTTTTGGCCGCTTGCACCACCTGTGGATCGTAGTCCTTGTCCGCATGGGGCCGCTGCAGGAGAAACACATCGTAAGCGACAAAATCCGCCATCTCAAAACGCAGAGCCTGTGCGGCATTGGGTAGTTCATACCTGAGGTTGGTGCGCGTCCAGTCGACAACCGACATAAAGTTGTAGCAGACCACCGGGATCCCGGCGGCACCCAGATTGCGGATCGAGGCCCGGTAGTTTTCGATATGAGACAGATAGTCACCCGAGCGTGTTTTGATATCGTTGTGCACTGGAACGCTCTCCACCACGGACCACTCCAGGCCGGCGGCCTCGATGGCCGCCTTGCGTTCGAGGATATTCTGCACCGGCCAGACCTCGCCGGTAGCGATCTGATGCAGCGCAGTCACCACACCACTGGCCCCCGCCTGCACGATATTCTTGAGTGTTACCGGATCATCCGGACCAAACCATCGCCATGTCTGTTGCATACCCGTTCTCTACTGTCCGGTTTCCAATGATTGCGGCAGCAGTGCGCCGCGATGCTGCACGACGCTCGCTGCGAGGTTTTGTCCCGCGATGATTGCCGCCTCCAGGGAGGCACCGCGAAATCGAGCGGCCAAGTAAGCGGCATTGAATGAGTCTCCGGCCCCGGTGGTATCCACGGCGGCGACAGGTTTCGCCTGCCGCTGGCACGACTGTTCACCGGCAAACGCACAGACGAGCAGTTGGGGTGTCTTGACCACGATTTCCTCCACCCCGTGGCTCATGTAGACTTCGGCACTGTGCGCCGCGCTCGCAGCACCCCACAAGGCCATATCATCTTCCAGGGTCGGCAGCACCGCAGTGCAATAGGGCAGCACCTCGCGATAGTGTTGCCGCGCCTGACTCTCGCTGTGCCACAGGCGCGGCCGGTAGTTGGGGTCAAACACGACGCCAGTTCCCCGTTGTCTGAGCCGCTGGAGCAGGCACTTGAGGTTGTCGATGTCATCACGCGTAATCGCCAGTGTGATGCCGGTAAAGTAAAAGACATCACATGGCATCGCATCGGGCAAGCGCTCAAAGAGCTCCCTGGCGGGACTCTGCCCGCGCCAGTAGTGGAACTGTCGTTCCCCTTCCAGGCTGTTTTCAATCATATATAAACCGGGCTGGCGCCCGGGAATACACTGCAACAAGCTCGTGCCTATTCCCTCGCGTTCCAGGCAGGCGACAATGGCTTGCGAGAAGGCATCGTCGCCCAGCCGGGTCATGTAGTCCACGTCCAGGCCCTCACGCGCGAGGTAGATAGCGGTGTTGTAACTATCGCCGCCAAATCCCCGACGATACAGATCAGCGCCACCGACCTCAGCCAGTTCTACCATCACTTCACCCGCACAACAAATCCGCATACGTCGTTCGCCCGTGTGTGGTTCCGAGCCTCAATTTTCCGCCTGCGGCACCGCAACGCTCCAGGCTACAGCGACGCCACCACAGATTTCAATTCGGTGTACTGCAGCAGCGACTCGAAGCCGTTCTCCCTGCCCCACCCCGATTGGCGGTAACCCCCGAAAGGTACTGCCGCGTCTGGAATACCGTGGCAGTTGATCCACAGTATCCCGGCTTTGAGACGCGCGGCTGTTTTGTGTGCCCGGCTGATATCCCGGGTCCATACGCTGGCCGCCAGCCCGTAGTCGTTATCGTTTGCCAGAGCTGCAATGTCCGTATCGGACTTGAAGGGCATGGCCGCGAGCACCGGGCCGAAGATTTCCTCCTCCACGATACGCATGCCGTGACGCGTGTCGGCAAATACAGTAGGTTCCATGTAATAGCCGCCCTGCTCCGCAATTTGTTGGCCTCCAGCCATCAGGCGCGCGCCGCTCTTGATACCCTCCTGAACCAGCTCGAAAACCGAGGCCAGGTGCCGCTTCGATATCAGCGGCCCCATATCCATGTCCGGTGCCGTGGCCGGTCCCACTCGCATGTTGCGGGCAATGGCGGCCACACCAGCTACCACTTCCTCGTAGACCGGCTCTTCGACATACAGGCGGGAACCGGCGACACATACCTGCCCGGCGTGAGAAAAAATCCCCTGGGCGACACCGGCAATAGCGGCTTCGATGTCCGCATCGGCAAACACGACAACCGGGGACTTGCCCCCCAACTCCAGGGACACTTTCTTGAGGTTGCCTCTGGCGGCATCGATGATACGTTTGCCGACGTCGGTGGAGCCGGTGAAGGAAACCTTGTCCACATCCGGGTGTTCGGCCAGCAGTTGGCCCGCGCTGGCACCGCTGCCCAGCAGCAGGTTGAACACCCCCTCGGGCACGCCCGCCTCAACCAGTATTTCGCCCAGTTTCACGCTGGAAAGCGGGGTCTCGGTGGCCGGCTTCAGGATGCAGCTGCAACCCGCCGCCAGTGCGGGAGCCACCTTCCACGCAGCTTGCACCAACGGTCCGTTCCAGGGGACGATAAGCGCCGCCACACCAATGGGTTCGCGCCGGGTGTAAATATGGAATTCCTGCCCCGGCACCGTAGACAGCTGTTTCGTACTGCCTTCGATTTTGGTACACCAACCCGCAAAATAGCGAAAGCAATCGGCGGCGAAAGGGATCTCCCCCTGCCTTACTGCGGCGAAAGGTTTGCCGGCATCAAGCATCTCCAGCTCGGCGACTTCATCGCCGTACTCCTCCAGCAGATCCGCAACCCGCCACAGGATCTTCCCGCGCTGGGCGGGTGTCAGGGCCGTCCAGCTTCCCCCATCAAATGACTGTCGTGCGGCGGCAATGGCGCGCTCACAATCATCCCGGGTGGCACTGGCCGCCGTACCCAGTTGCTCGCCGTTACTGGGATTGAAAATATCACTCACCCCGCCGTCTGCCGCCTCGCACCAGTGCCCACCAATAAGCAGGGGCTGTGGGCGTGCCAGGCGCTCCCTGACTGCAGCTGAAACCACATAACTGTCCATGATCAGGCATCCATATATCTGTCCAGTGCATCCAACACAGCTTCATTCTCGTGTGCCACACCGATAGTGATACGCAGGAACTGATCCGACCCGCCGGTCGGCCGGGGGATAATACCCTGTGAATGGAGGAACTCCGCCGCCCCGGTACCGCTCTTGCCGCCGGCCGCGTCGAAACGAAGCAGGTAGAAATTGGCCTGGCTGGGAATTACCTCGATGCCCGGCCGGGTCAGGTGTGCCGTGATACGCTCTCGCCATCGGGCATTTTCTTCACGCACCGACAGCATGTAGTCACGGTCGCGCACCGCGGCGGCAGCGGCGGCCAGCCCCGGACCATTGGTATTAAAAGGGGTGCGTATGCGCTGCACCAGATCGAACACGCCGGTGGGACAGTACGCCCACCCGATGCGCAATGACGGCAGGCCGTATATTTTGGAAAAGGTGCGTGTCATCACCACGTTGTCGAAATCGTCGACCAGTTCGGCACCGTCGGCGTAGTCGGCCGCGGTGGCATACTCCGCGTAGGCATCATCCACCAGCAACAGGCAGTTCTCCGGCAGCCCGGCGTGCAGGCGTCGCAGTTCTTCACCGGAGATATAGGTACCTGCCGGATTGTTGGGATTGGCGATCGTGCAAAACCGCGTTTTGCTGGTTACGCGTTCAAGCATGGCATCGACATCCACCGTATAGTTCTTTTCCGGTGCAATCACCAGCTCCGCCCCCTGGGCCGTGCAGTGAATGTTGCTCATCACGAAGCCGTTTTCACTGAGCAGGGCCTGGTGTTCGCTGCCCAGGTAAGCGCGCACCATCAACTGAATCAACTCGTCGGAACCATTGCCACACAAAATCCTGTTGGGATCCAGGCCGTGACTCGCGCCGATTGCCTCACGCAAGTCCCACTGACTGCCCGGGGGGTATCGGTTGAGCTGTGCTGCAGCGCGGTGGTACGCCTCGATGGCCAGCGGGGACGGCCCCTGTGACGATTCGTTGGAAGACAGCTTGATAGGGTTGGTCACTCCCTCGATAGCGCTCCTGCCCTGCACATAGGGCGCCAGACGCAGCACGCCCGGCCGCGGCTCCAGAGCGCTCACTGGCACACCTGCTTGCGGTTTTGCGGCAGCATAATGAAGGGCCACGGGGTGGGGAAAAACTCGTCAACCCGCACCTCGATGATAGACGGGCCGGCTTCATCAAAAGCCCGGCGCAGGGCGCTGCGCAGAGATTCGGGGTCGTGGGCCGCGAAGCCGGCAGCGCCAAAGCTCCGGGCCAGTTCAACAAAATCCGGGTTGTGCAGGTCGGAACAGGTCACCCGGCCATCGAACCACTCCTGCTGCTGGCGCTGGACGTTGGTGTAGCGCCTGTCGTTGAAAATGATGGTCACCAGCGGCAGCCGATACTGTACCGCGGTAGACAGCTCCTGAATATTGAACATGATGCCGCCGTCGCCGCTGACCTGCACCACCTTCTTGTCCATATTGCCGGCCATGACACCCAGTGCGGTGGCATAGCCGTAGCCCAATGTACCCTGGTATCCCGCACTGATATGCTGGCGCGGCCGATACACCGGAAAACCGTACCAGGACGCAAAACCCACCTGTGTCACTTCATCCACAAAAATACCATCGCGCGGCAGTTCCTGCCGGATAACATCGAGGTAGTCCATCTGCGGACCGACTTTTTCACGAATCTGTGCGTCAACTTCAGCGCGCAGTGCCGTCAGTTCGCCCTCGCGCGAGTGCGAGCGCTGGCCGCTCTCGAGAATTTTCTGGTTGATTGCTTCAAGCACGGTGCCCGCTTCTCCCACGATACCCAGCTCGGGAGTACAGATTCGTTCGATCTGCACCGGGTCGATGTCCACCCGGATCAGTTTCAAATCATCGTCCTTGCCCCACATCACCAGCGGCCAGTGCAGCCGCGTGCCGACCGCCAGGACCGCATCAGCTTCACCCCAGAGCCGGTGTCCCATGGGAAAGTTGGCGCTGAGATAGTGTTCGTCGGAAACAATGCCCTTGCCCGCACGAAAAGAAACCACGGGTGCCTGCAAGTTCTCGGCGAGCTGCAGAACCTCGTGGCTTGCATTCATGGCGCCGGAACCAACATAAATCAGAGGTTTTTTTGCGGACTGCAGCAGGGCCACAGCCGCATCAATTTGCGCCGGATCGACCGGGGGTACACAGTGGCTGGCGAGGGCGGGCAACAGCTCCACTGCAGCCTCCAGGGCCATCACATCCATGGGCATTTCTATTTCCACCGGTCGCGGGCAACCACAGGCCATCTGCCTGAACGCCTCGCCCACGATACGGGGCGCCTGGCTGGGATGGTCGATACGCTCGGCCCACTTGGTGATATGGCGAATTATCCCCAGTTGATCATCGATCTCGTGTAAATCGCCGTAACCTCTGCCGATACCTGTCGAGGGAATCTGGCCCGACACGCAAAGCACGGGAGTGTAGTTGGCCCAGGCAGTGCACAGTGCAGCACTGGAATTCAGCAGGCCCGGACCCGGCACTACTGAATAGGTACCCACTTTCCCGGTGGAGCGGGCGTAGCCATAGGCCATATAGGCACAGCCCTGTTCATGTCGTGAATGGATGAGGCGAATACCTTCGCCCTCCTTGTATATGGCATCAAACAGGTGGTCCAGCTGCCCTCCCGGCAGCGCGAACACTGTATCCACACCGTTCACCTTGAGGGATTTAACGATCGCCTCGGCCCCGGTCATCTTGTTCATCTAGCGTGCCTCTTTTTTCCTGGCGTGACGACGCCGGTAACGGATCAGGAAGAAGGGAAAACCGACGATGTACACCCACACCATCGGATTGACCAGCGCCTTGCCGAGCGCAGCGAGCACATCGTTGGGACTGATATAGACCTTGCTCTGCATCGACTGACTCTCGTGGCTGTGCACAATGAGGTGATCCTTCTTGTACTCGAAGCGACCGAATTCAAAATCAATGTCTGCGAGTTTACTCTTGACTTTCATGGTCTCAACTCTTTTTCAGGCGCCCGGTCTGCTGGGCATAGGCGATACGCTTCTCCAGCAATCCGGATATATCCCCCGGTTCGTAGCCGTGGGGCGGGGTAAATTGCCCGCGGGCGTACAGTTCGTCGAAGACTTCCTTGCAAATGCTGATCTTGTCCACGAGCGCCTTCGGCGGCTTGCCCGAGGGAAATCGGTTGGGGGGATAAATAGGATTGGTGTACATCTCGCGAAAACCCTCTGTGCGCACATCGATCCAGCAGTTGTGGTTGGTGCGGGTGCGATAGTGTCGCAGAGCCTCGATATCGATGGTAACTGACAGTACCTGCTCGCTGGGATAGGGCGCCTCGCGCAGTACCATACCGGTGTAATCGATAGCAAAGGAGTGGCCTGGACAAAAGGCCCTGGGGTAAAAGTCGTAATTGACACTGCCCCAGTTTGAGCCCAGCAGATAACACATGTTGTCGTGAGCGCGCGCCCGGCGGGTGAACTTCCAGAAGTCCCAGGGCTCCGACACACCCTCTACCTCCTGGATGGCGCCGGGATGGCAGATGACTTCAGCGCCATTATAACCCAGCGCGCGCGACACCTCCGGCGTGCAGCCGTCGTGGCAGGTCATGGTGCCGAGCTTTCCGATCTCTGTGTCAATGACTGGAAACAGGTCTTTGATGCCGCCACCGAAATGGGCCGTGTACTCATCGAATATGTCATGCGGACTGGTGCCCAGCCCCAGCGAGGCATTGATATGCCACTTGTGGTACTTGAGCACTACCTCACCGCTGGGGCCGACGATAAAATTGGTGTTAAACCAGCGGTCGGGGAACTCCGGGAGTTGCTCTACAACTCCCCCGCCACAAATATACAGACCGTACTGCCGGGCAATTTCCCCCAACTGGTCGATTTCGGGACCCGGGATAGTTACCGCCTTTTTCATCTGGTCTTCTATCTTGCTTTCGCCCTTGCCGGGTGTGCCTACCCCCTGCATAAAATACTCGGGCAGGATGACCAGCCGCACCGGCACCTCCCAGAAGTAACCGACTCCGAAGTGAATCATATTGATCACCCGGTCCAGATTTCTCTGAATTCCTGCGCGATCCTCCACTACCGTCACTTCGGGCTGTACGATCAGCGCGGTATAGGGCTCTATTTTGTCTCTCATTGCATTTACCTGGTTCGGGATTGTCTCGGGGCCTGCTCACGCTGTTTGAGTTGGCCCTGAACTAGAAATCGAAGTCGTCATCCTCGGTGATTGAACCCATGTCGCGCAGTATTTCCCGAGCGGCAACCGTACCCATGCCGGAGATACCGCCACCCGGATGGCACGAGGGACCGGTCATATAGAATTTCTTCAGCGGGCCGCGATAGTCCGCGTAATTGGGGAATGGGCGGAATGCACCCATCTGCGCCAGGGTGCGCTCCCCTCCGGTAGTCACGCCGCGGTAAAAACAGAGGTTGGCCCGGGCGAGGCTGGGCCCTGTCTCCACATACTCGGCAAGAATATTGTCGTCATCCATATTGGTGGCGTAATTGCGTAATTGTCGCAGTAACACATCGCGACAGTAGGCCGGCCCAATTTCTTCCCAGTCCTCGCCGCTGGCCAGATCGACCGGCACGAACGTGTCCATGATCAATGTGTGTTTACCCGCCGGTGCGCGCGTGGGGTCCATCGTGGTCCAGGCTGCAGTCCACAAAAAGGGGTCGCTGGGGGCTTTGTTCGAGGCAATTTCCAGATACTGCCGGTCAATATCGGCCATATTGCCAAATATGCGCTGATAGGCGGTCTTGTTGATATCCGGGTGACCCTTGAATACAGGCGCTTCGTTCAGGGCGTAGTGAACCCTGGCAATCGTAATATCGCCAAACTTGAAGCGACGCACCATATCCTTGAAACCCGCCGGCAACTCGCTGTCGTCAAAGCCCTCGAGATAGGTCTGGTAGGGATCGAGGCTGCTGACCACGGCCTGTCCGGCGAAGATCTCCTCACCGGATTCCAGCCGAACTCCGCGGCATTCACCCTGTTCGGTAATAAACTTACGCACCGTGGCGCCCGTCATTACCGTGCTGCCGTTGGCCTCTAGGTAGCGCTTCATGCTTTCGGACAGCATACCGCTGCCACCCTCCGGGATGGACTGACCGAAGTAGTGGATACTCGGAATCATCACATAAAAACCCTGTGCCGTGCCCAACTGGTCCGGCAGGGTCTGGGGTGCCATGGCCCATCCCAGAATAAAGGCGCGAACGTGGTCGTTCTCAAAGTTCTCCAGGGTAAATTGACGTGAACTGAGCTGAAAATCGCGCAGTCGCTTTAAGCCCTCGGGGTTGTTCTCCAGCCCCTGATACAAATAACTCGGCGGGGCGGGCGTATCGAACATACTCTTGATAACGCCATCCTGTATTTCCCCGAACTCGTCGTAGATCTCCTTGTAGCGCACCGCATCGCGCTTAGAGTACGCGGCAATGGTGTCGCACGTTTTATCGACATCCTTGTAAACGACAATGCCGTCTCCCTCGTATTTATTAGGATGACCGGTAATCTGGTCTTCCGACCAGATGTACTTCAGCCCGTGCTTTTCCAACTCCGGCTGGAGTTCCTTGAAATCGGGATTCAGGTGAATCCAGACATGGGACGAACCGAAGGGATCATGCTTGTATCCAGGAAGCGTCAATTCTCGTGTTAAAACACCGCCGCCCACCCACTCATTGCGCTCCACCACCAGGACTTTCAAGCCGCTCTTCACCAGCATGGACGCACAAATCAACCCATTATGACCCGCGCCAGCAATGATCACGTCGTAACCGGACATAACTACCCCCTGTCAAAGATAGTATTATTAATCCCATTATTGAAAATTGCAAGCGCTGTAGTGCAATTGTCGAAGCACCTCACCGAAGGATAAATAATTCAGGCATATAGTGATTTTGCTGAATAATCGCTCACGATGCCGCGAGACTCCCCGATTATTGCCTTTGGTGAGCTATTCGTGTTTAATCCCATTATTAATCTCAGCGAATCGTCAGTCGCACCATAAACAGCGGACGCATAGGCATGTCGCGCAAGAAAAACACCAGGGGCAATATCACTGCAGTAGTCGATATTCTCGGCAGCCGGATTGCGTCCGATTACTACGCCG
>JAGRIK010000103.1 GCA_020443325.1 Halioglobus sp. | reverse complement strand
GCGATTGACCAGCCCGATCTCATAGGCGCGTTGTGCGGTGATGGGTTTACCGGTAAGCAGTATCTCCATCATGATCCGCTGTGGAATCATATGAATGAGTGGCGCTGCCCAGGGCGAGCTTCTGCCCACCTTGACCTCGGTGACTGCGAACTTCGCGCTGCTGCTGGCGACGCATAAATCGCAGGCCTGCGCGATCATCCAGCCTCCGGCAAATGCGACCCCATTAACGGCCGCGATGGTCGGCTTGGACAACTCAATCGTATCGTAGGGTTGGGGGAACATATCGCGCGGCGGTACTTTCATACCGGTTTCAACCATCTCTTTCAGGTCGCCGCCGGCGCAAAAAGCCTTATCTCCGGCGCCTGTCAGGATGGCCACGCGCAGCAGCGGGTCGCGCTCAAATTGCTCCCATGCGGAGAACAACCCCTCGCGAATCTCCCTGCTCAGCGCATTTCGGGTATCCGGTTGGTTTAAGGTAATGATCGCGATGCCGTCGTCGCGGGCATCGAACAGAACTGCGTCACCCATGGTTTTCCCCGTCGTTGTTGCTTGAAATACCCTGGCAACTATACCGAGTCGCCGGGCTTGTTGGCCATACCGAAGCTGTAGCGCAGATGGTCGATGTGACCTGAGGGAAGCACCCCAAAGACAACCTGTTCATCGGAGTTCCGAATGGTGTCGATCTGCTCGGCGACCTGCTCGATGGTCCACGCCGGTTGATAGACGCCGGGTGTTTCCACTGCATAGGCGCGCGCAATGCGCCCCGCAATGGAGATGAGCATTTCGCCCGATACGGAGCAGGAGTCGTGGGCCAGCCAACCCACTGCAGGCGCAACGAGTTCGGGATCCATTGGCGGGTAGGCACTGGTATCAAGCCCCTCGGCCATCCGCGTAACAGCGGCCGGAATAATAATATTGCTCTTCACGCCGTGCTCCGCACCTTCCAGTGCGGCGACATTCGCCAGGCCGATCAGGCCCGCCTTGGCGACACAGTAATTACCAACATTCTGGTTGCCGTAGAGCGCATTGATGGAGCCGGTCAGCACAATGCGACCGTAGCCGGCTTCGCACATGTGGGGGAAGGCAGCGCGTACGACATGGAAGCCTCCGCGCAAATGCACATCGAGAACAGTTTCAAAGTCTTCAACGCTCATCTCGCCCAGCGGTGCGCGGCGGACAATGCCGGCATTGTGGATCAGGATGTCGATGCGGCCGTAGTGATCCAGCGCTGTCTGGATAATCGCCTGCCCGCCCTCGGGCGTGGCGACCGATTCGGCATTGGCGACCGCTTCGCCACCTGCGGACTGGATCTCGCGTACTACCTGCGCGGCGGGACCGTCGTCATCGCCTTCTCCCTGCATGCTCACACCGGGATCATTGACAACCACTTTTGCGCCGCGGGATGCGAGTAGCAGGGCATAGGCGCGCCCCAGCCCCCTGCCGGCACCCGTTATCACCGCGACACGATCGTCGAATCTTAACTCTGTCATGGTAGCAATCCTGTTGGCCAGAAGCAGAAAAACGGGTGCCCATGAGAATCAGGTCACCCGTTCATGTACAGCAGTTTAGCCGCGGCTGGGCAATTCCACGATAGAAGCACCCGTTGCAGACAGTTCGCCGCGATGGGTTTCAGCGCGCTGGGTGATTTCCACAAGGTGTTTGCCGTCTTCTTCAAACTTGCGCGTTACGGTGCCGTCGATCAGCACCACGTCGCCGTCCGGGTTGTGTCGACGTATCTGGCACTTGCTCTTGCGCAGGAAGCCGTCGTCCCCCATCCAGTTGGTGAGCTGGTGGGTG
Source organism: Halioglobus sp. (assembly GCA_020443325.1). Taxonomy (GTDB): domain Bacteria; phylum Pseudomonadota; class Gammaproteobacteria; order Pseudomonadales; family Halieaceae; genus Marimicrobium. The sequence continues at coordinate 15,692 of JAGRIK010000103.1, read as the reverse complement.
AGCCAGGAGCAGCGCTCTGGGCCGTAATCGTAAGCACCGGGTGCGCCAACGGCGAGAGCGAAATCCTCGTCCCAGTGAACACGCTCGGGGCAATCGGGTACATTGAAACGGTTCTTGATGCCGAGGCCAGGGTGCTTCTGCTGCATTTTCCACGCCAGTTTGTTGGCGCGGATATACAGGCCGCCCCAGCCCTGCGCGTAACAGATGAAGCCGGTCACTGTCATGGGGCCTTTCATCATACGGGGCAGTTCATCACCTTCCTGAACATCCTCCCAGTAACGCGGAGTGGCGCCGCGGATCTCATCGGCGGCGTACAGCTTGCCCAGGTTTTCGAGTTCCTCGTCGGTGAAGGGCTCAACCACACCTTTTACGTCGGTGTATTTGGTGCCGCGCTCGCGCGCTTCGTCCCGGTCGGTGCGAAAAACCCAGCTATCACCCTCGGCAACCTTGTCACCATGCTGGTTGAAGAAGTCCACATGGTAGATCTGTTGAAAGGAGCGACCGGCGAAGCGTGTCTGGTGCTCGATCAAATCTTTCAGGTGGGCCTCGGTGTTGATCGTGTCGTTGCGCAATACAGGTTTGTGCCACGTCCAGTCGGCACCAGCCCACATCGCGTGAATGCCCGAGAGACCGCCGCAGTAGCCGGAGATAATGCGGTCAGTCGAGAACAGGAAGCTGGGCAGCGCGACAATCGAACCGTACTTTGTTTTTGCGGCGTACTCGGGATCACACCACAGCGGATTGTCGTCGCCGATACCGTGGGCGTAGTGACGAATAGCGTCACGGGTTGCCTCGTGGTTCCAGGGCTCAATGGTGTCGGTGATCTTCACGCCGATGCGGCTGCGAAGGTCGTCCAGGCCCTTGTCGGTAATTTTCGGGAATCGGTCAGCTGACATATCGTTGTTCTCCTTGGATGGGTATATGAAGTCTTTAATTGTTGGCCGCAGTTGCGGCTTCCCGGTCGCGCAGTATTTTTCGGTGTACCTTGCCGGCAGGCGTCTTGGGCAACTCGCTCACAAACACAATGTGCCGCGGATACTCGTGTTGTGCCAAACGCTCCCGCGTGAAATTCTGGAGTTCTTCAACGAACGCATCGCCGGGCGCCCGGCTGCTGACGACAAACGCCTTGGCGACCTGTCCGCGCGTTTCATCGGGCACTCCGATAATGGCGACCTCCTGTACGTCCTCGTGCTTAAGCAGTGTGTTTTCAATTTCAACCGCACTCATGGTCCAGCCGGCGGAGATAATGACGTCATCGGCACGGCCGCAGTGGTACAGGTAGCCGCTGGCATCAACTCGCGCGAGGTCTTTGGTGGACTCCCAGTGATCGCGTTTCCACAGCATCAGTTCGCCGACTTCATCGGGTGCAGTCGGCGTGCCGTCTGCCCGGTGAACCTCGAGTTTCAAACCCGGTATAGGCTTGCCCAGCGCACCGGGCTTAACCTCGTAGTCCTCGGCGCCGGGGAAATTAACCAGCACCACACCGATCTCGGTGGTGCCGTACATGCTGCAGGCCGGGACGTGAAACGTGTCCCTGATAAAGTCCAGTGTTGACGGGTCGCAGGGCTCTCCGGTGAAGGACAGTTTTTTAAGTGCGAACGAAAATTTCCCCGCTTTACCGGAGTTCTTCATCATCCGGTAGTGTGTGGCAGCCGCTGACATATTGGTGATTTTATAGTCCTGCAGTCCCTTCATTAATCGCACAGCGTCAAAGCGGCCGGCGAACGTCCCTGTTGTTACACCCATCGCCAGGGGTGCCAGGGTGCCATGCCACAGGCCGTGGCCCCACGCGGGGGAGGACGGGCAGAAAAATTCGTCGCCCGGCCGGATACCTGTGCCATACAGCGCTGCGAACATCAGGGTGACAATCGATCGGTGCGTATGCTTTACCGCCGCGGGGAGTTCGCGTGTCGTGCCGGATGTGTACTGGAATACGGCGAGGTCGTTCGCGTGCGTATGGGGTTCAAACGTAGTGGGGTAGTGGTTGATCTCCTCGAGCAGGCCGGTATCTGCGACGATGATACGCAAACCCTCGACCCGACTGGCAATGTCGGCCTTTTCCGTATTGGTGACAAGCAGGCTCGGTTTGCAATCGTCGACGCGCAGGCGTAATCCATCAAGTCCGAACAGCGTAAACAGGGGCACGCTGATAGCGCCCATCATCATCGCGCCAAACAGGGTGGTGTAGAAGGGCAGTGAGGGTTCCAGCATAAAGGCGATGCGGTCGCCGGGGCGGATGCCGTTATCCACCAGCCAGTGTGCAAACTGTGCGGAGGCGGCGGCGATAGCATCGAAGCTCAGGATTTCATCGGTGCCGTCGGCATGTGCTATGCGCACGGCAGTGCGACCGGAGCCGTCGGCGTGTCGACTCATGCACTCGTGGGCGATATTCAGGAAGTTGCGATCGCCATCGAACAGCTCCCACAATGCAGCTGAACTGGCATGCGCCTGGGCATCGGCGTAGGAAGTGTATTCAGTGAGCTTTGGCATCTATCTACCAGGTGTCTGTTGGTCGACGCAGCAAAGTTTTTGCTTGCATCAAGTGAAGCAGCACAATGCCATAGAAAATAAATGTTGTAAATATAGAATAGTATTCTATATATTGAATAAGGTGTTGGGGCTCAGCTGTGACTCAACCAAGTCGGAATGCAGATGGAGATACTATGACTACCCGATCGAAGCACTCTTCCGGAGAGGACCGTAAACTCGCCAAAACACTGAAGGAGAGCAAGGCGCCAGCGATCTCACGGGCGGCGGCCGTTCTGCGCCTGCTGGGAAAAAGTGAGACGCCGCTGGGGCTGCAGGCAATTGTGCGCGAACTGGGACTGGTGCCCAGCACCTGTCTGTATGTGCTAAGGGCACTGGTGGCGGAAGAATTCGTCGCCTTCGACCCCGACACCAAACGGTATTCGCTGGAAGCTGGCGTGCTCACGCTCGCACGGCACTGGCTCAGGCGCAACCAGTTTACGGATCTGGTACAGCCCGAACTGGACCGTCTCAGCCAGGCCTTTGATGTGACGATGCTCGGCGTGAATATTGTAGGGCTGGATCACATGATTGTTGTTGCGGTCTCGCAGTCGGGAAATAACTTCCAACTCAGTGCACAGATTGGCAGCCGTTTTCCGGCGCTGATCAGCGCAACCGGTCGCTGCCTCGCGGCATTTGGCGGTTATTCTGAAGACGAGCTGGAGGAGCGTTTTAACGCGCTTCGCTGGGATGATCCGCCGACACTGGAAGACTGGAAAGGGCAGGTTGAGCAGACGCGGGCTCAGGGCTTTGGCGTCGATAAGGGTAATTACATATCCGGAGTGACAGTGGTTGCGGCCCCCGTCTGGAAAACTCGCGGGCATCCCGGGCATCCCGGGCATGCCGTGGTGGCCACCGGTATCGGCAGCGCGATGAAACGCAACGGGTTACCGCAACTGCAGAAAGCCCTGCTGTCCACCGCCCGGACGCTGACACAACAACTTGGTGGAGAGTCGCTGTAGTTATTGTCAGGGGGCTGCAAGCAGGTTGAGGCGGGGAGCGTACTCTGTTCCCATCAGAATTTCCTGGGAAGCCGTGACCATCGCTACGGCGGTTGCCAGTGGCTCGCCTGTGCCGAGGTTGCGGCTGTAGCGCGGATGCGCCCCACTGGCGACAATTAAAGCGATGCGATGGCTGCGTTTGAAGCGCCAGGCAGTAGGCCAGCATTCAATGTGGATATTGCGCACGCCCGCTGCTGTTGCCTCGGGACATGCGGGGCGCAGGCGCAGATAGCCGTCGGAGACCTGGGTGGGTCGACCCTTCTTGTCCACGTCGCAAAGGCAGACAAAAAAATCAGTGTGTGGGCGATCCGAGCGGATAGAAAGGTCGACACTCACCGGGCCGATGACGTCTGTGTTCACGTTAAGTGCATCACTGGTAAACATCAGGGTATCCGTGCGGTCTCGCAGTTCGGACATGTCCCTGCGTTTTGAGGCGCTCATCGCCGATGGCCCGTGCATCGACGGTGTTGGGTCGGCCGGATTATATGTGTAACCCAGACTGGGCTCCGGACCATCGGGGGGAGTCGTCTCCAGCCTGCCAACGTTCGCGGCAGAGCGCAGGTAGAATGTAGCCGGTTTTACATCCGGTGGCGGCCAGCAGGGATAGTCCAGCCATTGCCCGGCTTCCTGCAAATACAAACGCACCGCTGGCCGTTCCTCAATGGGCGACCCTGTGCGGATGAGTGACTGGTAGAATCGAATGGATTCCCGCAATCCCGCAGTCATGCCCTTGATCGAGGAGTGGTGCCAGGGCCCGATGGTCAAGTAGGTCGGGCGGCCGTTGTCTTGCCTGGCGACAAAATCCCTTATCTGGAACGGCAGGAAAATATCCTGCCAGCCAGCGAGCATATTCGTGGGTGCTTGAAGTTCAGCAGCACTGCTCGAGTGGTCGATTTTTCGCCACCATGGATCTTCCGGGTCGTCATGATTGACCCAGTCCTGCCACCACGACACGGTTTTTCCTGTGGCCTTTTTGTCCAGTTCGCCCAGCGGCAAATGATTCTGTATGGCGTCCAGGGCTTTGTGGTCGGGGCGCTGCATGCGCTGCCCCGGCACAGAATCCACCATGCTTTGCATCAGCGTGGTCCAGCCCAGCGTGCCCTGCTGCGTGTAACCGCCAAAGCTCAGCAACTCGTCGCGAAAGTTGGACAGGGTCATAACCTGCCCTAGCCCGTTGACCTGCTCGGTGAGTCCGTCCGTCAATGCCCATGCCGCATTGCCCAGATAGCTCACGCCAAAGGTGTACAGTTGGCCGCCAAACCAGGGTTGATTGCGTATCCACTTGACGGTGTCCTGCCCGTCGTCCTGCTCCTGCCGCATGGGGTCCATAACACCTCCGGAGCCGCCGGTCCCGCGCACACTCTGGGCGATGACCTGGAAACCGCGCTCAGCGATCAGGCCGGCCATCATGCCAAACAGCGCGCCGCGCCCATAGCTGCTGCGAATCAGTACTACCGGAGCTTTTGGTTTGCCTTCTGTGTAGATATGGTCGGTCAGGAGTTGGACGCCATCGCGCATCGGCACTGCGATGTCCTCATCCGTAAACACATACCGGTCCTGTCGAGGAGGCAGTCCCGTGAGCTTGCCGAGAAGCCAGCGTATTACGCTTTGTTTTAACACAAAAACCCTTACTGCCAGCCCATTTGAAAGATGCCGATCTGTACGGTCATGCTTTCACCGGCAGCATCGGGCTGCTCGCCCAGCAGCGTGCCGACAAAGACGCCGGAGTTCAGCCAGGCGTGCTCGCCGTCAGGTGCCTGAAAACGGGGCGTGGTCAACATATGGGCCAATGGGGCGGGGGATACCCTGTCGATAGTGTTCACACCCTCATTGAAGACTTCGATCAGCGTACCATCTGCCGTTTTGATAGCATAATGTGCTTTCACGCAAATCCTGCCGTCGTCTTTTATCAGCGCCCAGTCCGCTCCCCCGGGAACGACCTCACCCTGTAATTTCTCGCCAACCACAGTGCCTCCGGTGATGGGGATCATTACGGCCGTGCCACCATCGCGTTGACCCATCGGCGTGGGGATGGAGCAGGTAACAGTAATCTGGAATACTGGCGTTGCGACCGGGGTGGATTCAGGCATCGATGATAATCCTCGTGCAGGTCAGTTGTGGCTGCAGATAGTGGTGCGGCACCGGGTCGTTGAAAGAATGCGCGTCAATGCGTTGCTTTGCGACTGACAACATACAATAATGCATACAATTAGTGAACAGCTATGTTGATCAATAATCGTGTGATTTAAAGGGGCTTTCCGGACTGTGGCTGACCCAGTCGCGCGCAAAGGTCTCTGGGTATTCTGCACTGCCCTGTGATACGGGATACCCTGCTTTTATCATGGTAACCGCGGGTGCGTTGCCCACGGTTAATTCCAGGGGAGTACATAATCCGATGCCTTCAAAGATACCCACATTCACCCGTCCCGCCGTGTTGGTATTCAACAAAACCAACGGTTTTCGACATGAAGAGGCGATACCTGCGGCCGATCGGGTATTCAGTGAACTGGCCGCCGAAAATGGATGGGATGTGTTTGTCACAGACAGTGCTGACGTGCACGACCCGGACAGCCTGGCGAGGTTCCAGCTGGTTGTCTGGAACAATGTCTCCGGCGATGTCCTGACGCTGGAGCAACGTGAATCGCTGCAGCAGTGGCTGGAGTCCGGCGGCGGCTGGTTGGGGGTGCACGGCTCGGGGGGAGACCTGTCCTACGACTGGGGCTGGTATGTCGATACCCTGATAGGCACACAATTTCACGGACATACCCTGGACCCCCAGTTTCAGGACGCCGAACTGGTGGTGATGGACGCGAGCGAACCATTAACCGAGCACTTGGGGCCTCGCTGGCGCGTGCCCAACGAGGAGTGGTATGCGTTCGCCTCCAATCCGCGCGATAGGGGCTGTGAAATACTGCTGACCATCGACAAAAGCTCCTACATCACCAGGGGCGAAATTTCGCCAGGCTGGACTGACGATATGACAGGTGAGCATCCCCAGGCCTGGCGCCATTGCCAGGGGAAGGGCCGGGTATTTTATTCCGCCATAGGGCATAACCCCGAGACCTATGTATTACCCGAATACCGTCAACTGCTTGGAAAGGCCATGCGCTGGGCGATATCAGATTGTTGACTAACCGGAGACACCCACATGAATCATGAACAGGCACTGGCCATTCTCGTTGACAAAGAGGCCATCCGGGAACTGGCTCTGCTCTATAGCCGGGGCGTCGACCGCAAGGACGGACAATTGCTGCGCACGCTTTATACCGCTGATGCCACGGATACCCACGGCGATACGTTTGACGGGCCTGCGGATAACTATGTGGATTTCCTCGAGCAGGCGTTTCCATTTATGCGCTATAGCGGACATCACATCTGTAACCACCTGATCTCGGTCAATGGTGATGAGGGCGAGGGAGAAGTCTATACGCTGGCGTACCACGCAATTCCGGATGGTAAAGGTGCGTGGATAGAGGATTTTATGGCGGTGCGCTACCTCGATCGTTACCGCCGGGAGACCGATGGCCGCTGGCGCTTCGCCAAACGCCTGGTGACCTATGACCTGAAAGCTCGACGCCCGCTGGACAACCCGCCAGAGGCCGTGGACGCCACGGCGGATGCCAGTTATGCCGAACTACACAGCCGTTTGTTCATGCGTGGTGAACGCGCCTGAGTTTGTAGCCAGACAAAACAGACGGGGGTTATTGGGTATTGCAGTAGCGTTAATGAGCTATTTTATAGGGTTGTGACGAGCGCTCCACCATGCCGCAACTTTCCTCACCGTCCCAGTGATAGCGCGCGTGAGCCTGCTGGACGATGGGAAACTCCGGCGGCAGAATCGCCGACCCCTTGTTTACTGAGCGGGTGTTAATGAAGGTCGTCCCTGCAACGGACACTTCACCCTCGGGTGTTTCCAAAACGAATGACACGTCGTCGCCACTGACTTGCAGTCGATCCAGCCAGGGAACGCGCACCGCCCTGGCGGGTTGCAGTACGCCAGTGCCATCAAAAATAAATCCCTCGTTATAGCTGGGTTCGCCATCCTCCCGGGGCGGGTAAACGTTAAAGCCGAACGCTTTGCCGCTGGGGAATACCGCCGATTGCCAGCAGTGTCCGGAAAAGCCCTCCAGACGGCGCACGCCCTGGCGGCGAATCCGCAATCCGCTGCCCTTCACGTCGAGACATTTTTCACCCACGCGCAGTGAGCCCTGTGCGCGAAACAGTTGTTCGTAGCGTGGACTCATATGCTCACCCTGGTTGCCGGTTAAGGTTTCAGCAGCTTCCTGTAACAGCGAACCCGGTACCCACGGCGGTGCCGCCATCGACAGCTCAATATCAAAGTCCACCGCCACCGGGTTGGGCGCGTTGATCAAATTGCCGCTGGCAAGGTGCGCTGCAGTGGTTTCAGGTGCGAAACCCCGAAAAGCGACTCGCCAGCGCTGAAATGGCGTCACGCACTGAAACATCACAGGGCCCGCTCCCCGGATCGTTGCCAGGCCGTGCTCGTCAAGCGGGGACGCCGGTTTATGAGACTCCCGAAAGCTGATAACGCGGCCATTGGCAAACGCGATATCCAGCCAGGTATCGTGCGCATCCCAGGTCGCGGCCAGTGCTTCGATACCGATACGCATTCCAAAACTGCCGTCTGCCGATGCTATCCAGACGTTAACTGCATCGCGCATCTCATGGTTGGCCGGCTTTTCAGCCAGCAGATACTCGCGAGAGGTGGAAATGCCGCCGCTTAGGTCAATAGCCATGGTTACTGCCTCCCGGTCCAGCCTGCTACGCGGTTTGTGTAGTCGCTGAACTGCGGGCGAACCTGATCCAGATCGACAGCGTAGTCCCGGGGGCGTTTGGCAGTGACTGGCTCGCGACTGGCAGCGTTTTCCACCCACCACTGCTGCATCCCGTTGGCAAACTCCTCGCTTACCGACTGGTTCAGCCAGCTGTGCAGTCGGCGTACTTGTCCTACCGGGTCTTCCTGCATGGTCTTAAAGTGAATATCGAAGAAGCGCTTGTTGTTAGCGTGCTCATCCCTGAATGCCAGCGTGCGTCGCATGCCCTCAGACCACATACCGATATTGAGATCGGCCACGTACGCCATGTCCAGGTGATCGGTGAACTTGCTGATAATGTCAGCATAGACATCGATGACCGACAGCATGACGTCGGTGGGGTCGCGATGTGTCATCACAAAGCGGGCATCGGGAAACGCCTTATCGAGATACTTCAGATAGAGTAAGTGTGTTGGCGCCTTCAAGCGCCATGGCTGTGTTGGCATGCGCCACTGCAAGAGTTTCAGGCAGCGTCGCTCGTAGGCATAACAGGCGGTGAGGTCGGCGTTATTGAGCCACTCGGCGTACGTGGGTATCTGGGCAAACGCGAGGAATAACTGTGAGGTAAACTCAAGCGCCATCAAATCCTGGCATTCTGCCGGCGCCAGTTCACCGGACGGTACATGCGACTTCCAGCCCTGAACACTTTCGGCTTCATCTTTAAACAATTCGCGGTGATTGCCCTGAACCATTGAAGGAGGAGGGCAGGGATTGGCCGCTTCACCGCGCGATAGATAGCGTGCAGCGGGATCTTTTGCCAGCAGAAATGAAAGTGCGGTAGACCCTGTGCGTGGTAGCCCGATTCCAATCAGGGGTTCGATGATCTGCTCATCGTCGATGTCGGGATGGCGCTTGTACCAATCTTCAATCTGCAGGCGCTGCTTCAGGTGGCCGAGTATTCGCTCGCGCAGAACATATTCGCCAACAGCGTTCAGCCGGGCTTCGGAATTCAGTGCGTGAACCAGAGTCTCCAGTCCTTCACGAAATGTATCCGGCCCGAAATCACTCAGGCCGGTGGCTGCTATTGCCTCGCTGATGAGTGATCGGTAATTGTCCAGGCATCTCTCCTTTCCAGCACGCTGGTCTGTGAACCGGGATTCCAGTGCCCAGTCCACAGGACGGGCACTAATAGGGCTATCAGCTTACTGCGTTCCCTCGGCGTACCACGTCCTGAACTCCGCGTACTTCGGCATTTCTTCCGAATTCGCTTTCGGGTCGATGACCACATGGACTACGCCGACCTTGCCGCTTGCATAGGCGCGTTCGATAGCGGGTTTGATATCCTCCGCTTTGGTGACGTACTCCCCGTGGCAGCCGAAGCCCTCACCGATTTTGTCAAAGCGTACATCCTTGCTCCAGTGCGTACCTGTCTCGGCTGTGCCCTGTCCGAAGGTGCGCTTGTACACACCCACTTCCAGGCCCCACTGGTTGTCCACACCGATCACGCAGACCAGCGGCAACTTGCAGCGTACGGCGGTTTCCAGTTCGGCGATGTGGAACATGAAGGAGGAGTCGCTGGTCAGCAGCATGCCGGGACGTTTTTTGCCAGTTGCAGCCTGGTCCGCCAGCATCGCGCCGGTTGCGTAGGGCAGCCCGGTGCCGATATGGCCGAAGTTCTGGTTCCAGATCACGTCGTGCGGCTTGCACTGTGAATAGGTCCACTGGAAGATCACCGTGGCGCCGCCATCGCGGATCATGATGCCGTTTTTGGGAAAGGCCTGTGTCGCCTCGACCACGAATCGTGAGGTATGGATCGGCACCTTACCGGTGCCGTCGCTGCGCGTGAGCGACTCCCTGGCCAGCGAGTCCAGTTCCGCCTGGCCGTCTTTCATGAATTTGGCGAGGGCGCGCGAAGGTTTACGCGGAGTGTCTTTAAGGGCTTTTACCAGTTGGGGTACAACACCGCGAAGATCGCCCACCAGCGGCACATCGATCGGTCGGTTCACGCCGATGGCGGCGGCATCCTGTTCCACGTAGATCCACTTGCGGATGTCCTCATTTTTCACCCAGTAGCGCCAGCGACCGTAGTGTACCGGCTCGCCCAGCTCAGTGCCGAGTGCCAGGCACAGGTCGGATTCCGTTACAGCTTCGATGGAGGCATCGGAGAATACATACTGGAAGGTGCGGTCTTCGAGGCCCTTGATATAGGACGTGCCGCCCGAGGTCTGGATCACGGGGCAGTTCATTAACTCGGCCAGTTTCCTGACCTCTGCACCCGTGCGGGATGTGTGTACCCCGTGGCCTACCAGCAGGATCGGCTTCTTCGCCTTGCGAATCAGTTTGACCGCCTCTGCCACCTTGTCGATATCAGCGCCCTGGTTGACCAGGCGATAGCGCGACGGTGCCAGCGGCTCTGGCACATCGAGTTCCTGCTCGATGATATGCGAGGGATATTCGATGTAGGAGGGGCCGGGGGTGCCCGACATTGACTGGCGAATCGCCTCGCGGATGATCTCGTCGGTCTGGTCGGCATACTCAATGGAGGCGGAGTATTTTACCGAGTCCTCAAACAGTGGCATCTGCTTCACGAACTGGATGCGGCCACGACGCACACGTTGTTCGGTGACACGGGCGCGCTGCCCGCTGAGGAATATCACGGGTGAATTTTCTACCAGCGCGCACTGAATGGCGGGCGCTGCATTGGCGATGCCCGGTCCCAGCGTGCCGATACACACGGCGGGCTTGCCCGTGATGCGCGATGCGGCCTCGGCCATAAAGCCCGCAGCGGCCTCGTGATGCGGGGCGACGACTGTCCAGCCGCGTTTCTCTGCCTCCAGGAACATGTGCACGAAATTGGGATCTGGAATTCCGAACAGCGTGTTGATGCCCTCGGCCTCGAACAGTTGCAGTATGCGCTCAAACACTTTTACGGCCATGATAGAAAAATCCTCATTTATAGTGAACTTATTGATCGGTGAAGTTGGTGCATCTCGCAAACCTGTAACCGAGCCAGCGGGCAGACTATGTCACGCACTATTCATCGAGCAGGCGCGGGGAGCCAGTGCCCATATATTGCGACAGCACGCGATGAAAATTGGTGACTTTTCGCTCCTGGTGCGGGTTGGGCAGGGGGCCGCGAAAACCGCGCGATTTCATGCCCTTCTGCACCCATGCCATATTCGAAAAGTCCTGCGCCAGCACCGGGCCCCAGTTATCTGCCGTTGGCTCCGCGTATACCCACTCCGTCTTTGGTTCCTCCCCCTCGGGATAGCGCTCCAGTGCGTAGGATTCGAAAATACACATATTAGGATCGTCGCCATAAGGGCGGGAGCGATAGCACAGCGCGAAAGTGACGCCCTGCAGGATCGTCTGGTTGGGGAAGAGGCTCCATGCAAGACCCGCTTCCGATTGTTGTTCCGCGGTCATCTCGGGCCAGATCACACCGCGTGCCGCGTCGTCTGCCCTGGCGGCTGCCAGCCAGTGCTTGACCACATCCGGACCCGAGGTACCCTCAGGCAGTTCATCGACCAGGCGCCTGGCTGCATTGACCAGCGTATCGGTTGAGCCGGTGTTCATCAGGGATTCAAAGTTTTCTCGTGCCAGTTCGTAGGAGGTGACACGAGGATCGGAACCCTTGCTGCCACCCGCCCGTGTGACAGAGGTCCCGCCTGCCTTCCTGAGTTCGGGATCACGCTCGTCAAAACCACTGACGCCGTGTTTGCCATAGGCCTTGCTGTAGGCGTAGAACTCGCCGTATTTAAGCAATTGCGAGTGTGTGCCTGCGACGTGATAAGGCTCCATAAAGGCTTCAATTGCGGTTTTCCAGTTGCAGGGGTAGATCACCCACTGGCGCCACTTGTAGCGCATCTTGTCGAACTCGAACGGGGCCAGGATACGATCCACCTCGCCGAGAAATTCAAGCAGTGGTTCGCAATCGGGATCCATATTGATATACACCCATCCGCCCCAGGTATCGACCCTGAGCGGGGTGAGGCAGGTACGCTCTTCGTTCAGTGCGCCTTTCCAGTCCTGTGGGTCGAGTACGAAGGTATTTTTGCCTTCGAGGTTATAGGTCCAGCCGTGGAACCCGCACACGAAATTTGGCTTTTTGCCGCGCACACTGTTGGCGTCATCCGGCGTATTGATCAGCTGTCGACCGCGGTGTGGACACACGTTGTAAAAGGCGTTGATCTTGTCCGGCGCTGAGCGCACGACAATGATCGATTCATCCAGGATGTTGTAGGTAAAGTAATTTCCGACATCGGGGATGTCTTCCAGGCGGCCGGCCATCTGCCAGACCTTTGGCCACAGCAGGTCCCGCTCGGCTTTCGCGTACTCCGGAGAGAGGAAGGCCTCAACCGGGTAAGTTAGCGGCTCGGCCAGGTCTTCAATGGAAATATCGCCACGTTTCTTCATGTTGACCTCTCTAGTTACCTGGCGGGATCGGCGACCAGGACAAGTCCTTCAAGCTCACCCTGGTCCCGCCAGTCTCCCAGCATCTTTTCGAACGCAGTCCAACCGGGGCCATAGGTTTCGCCCAGAAAGCTGCGGAATTTCTCCCGGCCGTCGCTGCCGATTCGCGTTTCGCTCTCGTTGTTGTAATAACTCGGTGTGCACTCGCGCTGGAAGTCGGTCATGTCTATCGCCGTGTCATGAAAATGCTTCACATAGGCATCCTGCGCGGCCTTGCTCGGTTCGACCGAGGCCAGGCCGCGGGCCAGTGCTTCCCTGATCACATAGGCGCAATGCGAAGTTTGACGATGATATTGCTCGGTGGTGCTGGCGTTGAGGCCACCCTGATAGTACCCGATGAAAAACAAATTCGGGAACGCGTGCGTCATAACGCCGTGCAGTGTCTCATAGCCGTCGGCCCAGTGATCGTAGATTGATACACCACCGCGACCCTCGAACACGTCAAAACCCCAGCGGCGATCCAGGTCGCTACTCACCTCAAAGCCGCTGGCGAAGATCATGCAGTCCACTTCGTACTCTTTACCGTGGGCGATAAAGCCTTTCTCTGTCATTTCTTCAACGCCCTTGGTCGTCGAAACATCGATCAGCTTCACATTGGGCAGGTTGAATGTATCGTAGTAATCATCGTTGGAAAGTGGACGTTTACAGGAGAACCGGTAGTACGGTTTAAGGGCCTCGGCGGTGTCCCTGTCTTTAACCATGGATTCCACGCGGCGGCGCATACGCTCCATCACACGGTAGTCCATAACCTCGCGCCGCTCCATGAACTCCTCCGGCGACAACTCTGGCCAACCCTCTGCCTCAAGTTCCGCAGCGAGATTGCGATTGACCTCGGTCCAGAAGTCACACACATGGTCTGGCTCACCCGGTAGGAAGCCCTCGAGCGCGCCGCGCTGAAAATTGGCGTGACGCTCAGCTTGCCAGCCCGGCTTGAGTGTTTTTACCCACTCGGGATCTGTGGGAGGGTTGATGCGCTGGTCGACTGTGGAGGGGGTGCGTTGCAATACGTAGAGTTCCCTGGCGTATTTGCCCAGGTGTGGGATGGCCTGCAGCGCTGTGGCGCCCGTACCGACGATCCCGACCCGCTTGTCGGTCAATTTGTCGAGTACCGGGTCTTTTTGGCTGCCGCCCGTGTAGTCGTACTCCCAGCGGGCGGTGTGGAACATCTTGCCCTTGTAGTCGTGAATGCCGGGAATGCCGGGGAGCTTGGGTATATTCAGCAGGCCATTTGCCATGATGACAAAGCGGGCGCGAATATCGTCACCGCGATCCGTGATGATCCGCCAGCGAAGCAGGGTTTCATCCCAGCGCATACCTTTCACCAGCGTATGGAAGATAGCGTTGTCATAGAGGTCGAAGCGCCTGGCTATGCTCTGGCAGTACTCGAAAATTTCCGCGCCGTCGGCAAATTTCTTCGAGGGCATGTAGCCCATTTCCTCGAGCAGGGGGAGGTAGCAATAGGCGTCGTTGTCACACTGTATGCCGGGGTAGCGATTCCAGTACCAGACCCCACCGAAGTCACCCGCGTGATCGATTGTACACACATCGGTGACTCCGGCTTTTTTTAGATCAACGCCGGCCAGAATGCCGGAGATACCCGCGCCCAGTACCGCGACCTCGACCTCTTTCGAGAGCGGTTCCCGGGATTTAACGGGCATGTGCGGGTCGCCCTCGTAGGTTGATTCGAAGTCGTCAACCGGCTGTACATACTGTTTCTGGCCTTCGCGTTTCAGTCGCTTGTCGCGTTCCTGCCGATACTTCTCCCGCAGGGCGGGTATGTCGATTTCCTCGGCAGGAGGTATAGCGGTGGGTTTACACTTCATAGCAGGGGCTCGCGCAAGACTTTTGCTGTATATTTTTGTAATCAACAATGATGTTGATTATTTAACACGAATATTGTGGCATAGTAAATACCTATCTCCGGCCGGGCGAGTAGCGCAGAAGCTGGATGTAACGGCGAGCACAGGCGCTGTTGCCCCGTGTGGCGATCGGGATGTTCTGCCGCAGTAGTCACTGCGAGCTGAGGTTGCTTGCGAACGCCCGTGGGGCTAGCGTACGCCCTGTCTATGCCGATAATTATCAGGAGTACCGCATTGTGCGCTTCTCATGTTCACTACCGATAGGCGATTCCGACAACGCTGGCTTGCTCTCGATAGCGGGTATTACGCGGTGTGTCCAGGCGCTCGATCAAGCCGGGCTCGATGCCGTGTTCGTTACCGACCACCCGGCGCCCAGCAGCCGCTGGTTGGCCTCTGGTGGCCATGCCACGCTCGATCCGTTTGTTGCCTTATCGATTGCCGCTGCGGCCAGTGAGCGCGTCCGTTTGCATTCCCACATACTGGTCCTCGCCTACCGCAATCCGCTGATTGTCGCCAAGGCTATCGCGTCCCTGGACAGGCTCAGCGGTGGCCGGTTCACAGTCGGTATCGGCACGGGGTATTTGAAATCAGAGTATGCTGCAGTGGGCGTACCCTTTGAGGAAAGAGGGGATTTGACGGACGAGGCGATCGGGGTGTTGCGCCAGGCATGGAGTGGCGAACCTATTGCGCATCGCGGGCGATATTTTGAGTGCAGGGACAATTGTGTGTTGCCGACACCGGTCCAGAGCCCGCTCCCGATCTGGGGTGGTGGAAATGCCCCGCGGGCGATTCGCAGAGCCGTGCGGCTGTGCCAGGGTTGGTCGCCATTTCCCGCTGGCGGTATGTTGAGTAAGACGGCCAAAACGGAGGAACTGACAAACATTGATCAATTGCGCGAGAAAATTGCCTATGCGCATAACCTGGCCAGCGAATTGGGCCGCACTGCGCCGCTGGATATCTGTGTGGCGGCCCTCGGCAATGAGGCGAGGCAGTCCAGCGGCAAAGTAGAACCCGCAAGATTGATCGATGAGTATTCAGCACTGGCAGAGGCGGGAGTG
>JAGRIK010000102.1 GCA_020443325.1 Halioglobus sp. | reverse complement strand
TTTCTCACCAAGCGAATCACGTGGAGCGACTGAGAAACACATTTTCCATCCGCAACCGCCCTACAAAGCCACTTCCCAGGAGGCGGAGATACCTCAGTTTTCATCACAGTTAGTTTTCCCCAAAGTCTTGCACTCGTTAGAGACTTTTCAACACGCTAGTTAGGCTGTCGTGGTTACCTGTGCTGGCGCAGGAACCATATCCAGTGCTGCTTCTCCCTTCGCGTTGAGAATAATGCGGTAGTACAGGCCCTCGGCGGAACCATTGAGGAGCGCGTCCGTCACCATGTCGTCTGTGTCCACGGCCTGTCCGGCCCTGAGTAACTTTGCGAATGTCTTGGCATAGTTGTCGCTGTGGCGCGTGCGGGTGGGGGTACTGTAGAAGATTTCATGCATGACCGCCTTGTTGTCCAGTTCACCAATCGCGAGCGCGATCATCTTGCGGATAAACCATGCATGGTCACCCGTGGCAGAGATGGCGCGCTGTTCGGTGAACTCTTCCCCGGTGATTTCCCCGGTACCGGTGGGGCCGCATACCGACATATAGTGGAATCCGGCAATGGCGCCGAGTTGCTGTTGTACCAGGCTCAGTAGCTTGAAGTAGCTGTCCTGTTGGGAGTGCAGTTCTAACCGGCGGGCGCTTTGCTCCTGCAGTTTGATGGCGCGTGTATTGGCGCCGATTTCCTTCTGTTGCATGAAGTGGCCGATCACAAGCCATAAAAACGCCAGGGGTGCGAACGCCCCCTCCAGGAAGCTCCCGATATCGGCGGTGGCCAGGTGGATGAAATTATCCGCGCCCACGATTCCCAGCAGGTATGCCAACCCCAGGCTGATCCAGAGAACGGTGACAGTTAGTCCAAGGAAGACGCGCCAATCCATTCGTAGAATACCCCCGGTAATTTGTTCCTGATGCCTGCACTTTTCACTGCGCGCTCCAGTGTAAACCTCACGGCTCACGACGGCCATTCTGCGGAGCAAAAAAAAGCCCCGTCATGTCGCCACGACGGGGCTTTTGCTGGTTCGGGAGGGTTAGCGCTGCAGCAGGGCGAGCTTATTCGGTTTGCCAGCCCATTCTTCCGCATCCGGCAGGCCACCTTTCATCTCGGTGATGCACGGCCATACCTCAGCCAGTTCGGCATTCAGTTCCAGGAACACAGCCTGGTCCTCTGGTAACTCGTCTTCTGAGAATATCGCGTCGACTGGACATTCCGGCTCACACAGCGCGCAGTCAATACACTCGTCCGGGTGTATGACCAGAAAGTTCGGGCCCTCGTAAAAGCAGTCAACCGGGCAGACTTCAACACAGTCTGTGTGTTTGCAGTTAATGCAGTCTTCACCTACAACAAATGTCATTCGCGATACGCCTCTTGGATAGTGGTGGCCGGACTAATGGGCGGTAGTTTACCTGCTGTAAGTCCAGAAAAGAAGGCCTGAGCCGCGGATATTGCCCTGCTCTGTGAAGGTGGTCACAGGCTGCCATTTGGCTGCATTTCCAGGCCGAGCACTTTTCCGTGGTCAATCCACGGCGGCTTTTAACTCGTAGAGTTTTTCGAGGGCCTGGCGGGGGCTCAGGTCGTTCACATCAAGCGCCTGGAGCAACTCAATAACAGGGTGGGGTTCAGGTGAGCTGAAGAAATCATTCTGTGCGGGCAGGTGTGCCTGGGCCTTTGCAGGCGGGACATTCTCGAGAACACCGCGTTCCAGTTCCACCAGCTTCTCCCGGGCCGCCTGCAATACATCCCCCGGAATGCCCGCCAACTTGGCCACCTGCAGGCCGAAGCTGCGATTGGCAGGGCCCTCCTGGATATTGTGCAGGAAGACCACATGGTCCTGGTGTTCGGTGGCATCCAGGTGCACGTTGGCCATCGAGGGGCACTGCTCCGGCAGGCTGGTCAGCTCAAAATAATGGGTGGAGAACAGCGTGAACGACTTCACGGAGCGGGCGAGCTGGACTGCTGCTGCCCAGGCCAGGCTGAGGCCGTCAAAGGTGCTGGTGCCGCGACCTACCTCGTCCATCAACACGAGGCTGCGCGGCGTGGCGTTGTGCAGGATATTGGCAGTCTCGGTCATCTCCACCATGAACGTCGAGCGGCCCCCCGCCAGGTCATCCGAAGAACCGATGCGGGTGAAGATGCGGTCGATGGGAGCCAGTTTCGCGGCGCTGGCCGGGACGTAACTGCCAATATGTGCGAGCAGCGCTATCACCGCGTTCTGGCGCATATAGGTCGATTTACCGCCCATGTTGGGCCCGGTGATGAGAAGCATGCGGCGCTGTTCATTGAGCAACGTATCGTTGGCGATGAACGGTTCCTCCAGCACCTGTTCCACCACGAGGTGGCGCCCCGCGACAATCTCGAATACCTGCTCCTCGCAGAACTCCGGCTGGCACAGGCTGAGGGTGTCTGCCCGCTCGGCCAGGTTGGCGAGTACGTCGAGCTCGGCGACAGCTGTGGCGCTATCCTGTAGCGGCGACAAGTGTTCATTGAGGCGCTCCAGCAATTCCTCATACAGGCGCTTTTCTCTCGCTAGCGCGCGGCTCTTGCTGGACAGGGCCTTGTCTTCAAAGGCCTTCAGTTCGGGGGTAATGAAGCGTTCCGCGTTCTTGAGCGTCTGGCGCCGCACATAGGCTGCGGGCGCCCTGTCCGATTGTGCCCGGCTGATTTCGATGTAGTAGCCGTGCACCCGGTTGTAGCCGACCTTGAGTGTGCTGATGCCAGTGGCCTGGCGCTCGCGTTGTTCAATTTCAAGCAGGAAGTCTCCCGCATTGCTGCTGATGCGGCGCAACTCGTCCAGTTCCGAGTCGTAGCCGTCGGCAATCACGCCGCCGTCGCGAATAACAACGGGAGGATTCTCGATAATGGCGCTGTCCAGCAATACGCAGAGATCGGGGTATTCACCCGCCTGTTGGTTGAGTTCCCGCAGCAGCTGGGAGTCGATACCTGACAACTCGGCGCGCAATCGGGGCAAGGCCTCCAGCGATGACAGCAGTCGCGTCAGGTCACGAGGGCGCGCGGAACGCAGTGCGACCCGGGTCAGGATGCGCTCCATATCGCCGATGGGCTTGAGCGCATTGCGCACGGATTCGTAGCAGTCGTTATTGCACAGTGCGCCAATGGCCGCGTGCCGGGTGCGTAATACCTCGATATCCGTGAGTGGCCGATGCAGCCAGCGCCTGAGCAGGCGGCTGCCCATCGCAGTTACGCTGCGATCCATCACCGACAGCAGGGTATTGTCCTGGCCGCCGTTCATATTGCTGTCGATTTCCAGGTTGCGCCGGGTTGCAGCGTCCAGGATGACACTCTCCGCCCGGCTTTCCTGTTGCAGCGAGCGAATATGGGGAAGGTTCCCGCGCTGGGTGTCTTTCACATACTGCAGGAGGCAGCCGGCGGCGCCGAGGGCGAGTTCGAGTGTCTCGCAGCCGAAGCCCTGCAGATCGTGGGTCTGGAATTGGGTGTTGAGCGCGCGCCGTGCGCTTTGTGTGTCGAACTCCCAGGCGGGCTGGCTGCGTGCGCCGCGGCGCGCGGTAATCTGGGGGTGATAGATGGCCTCGTGATAGAGCGTTTCCGCCGGGTCCAGCCTTTGTAATTCGCCGGCCAGGGCTTCTTCCCCGCAGATTTCCAGCACACGAAACCTGCCCGTGCTGAGATCGAGGTAGGCAATGCCATAGTTGTCCTGTTTCTGCGAGACCGCCAGCAGGAGGTTGTCGACTTTATCTTCCAGCAGCGCCTCATCGGATAGCGTACCGGGGGTGACTACCCGCACGACCGCACGTTCCACCGGCCCCTTGCTGGTGGCCGGATCGCCAATTTGCTCGGCGATGGCCACGGATACCCCGGCCTTCACCAGTCGGGCGAGATAGTTCTCCGCCGAGTGGTAGGGAACCCCGCACATCGGGATGGGCTCACCAGCTGACTTGCCGCGCGCGGTGAGCGTAATATCCAGCAGCTCGGCAGCGCGCCTGGCATCCTCAAAAAACAGCTCATAAAAGTCACCCATTCTGTAGAACAACAGGTCATTTGGGTGGTTTGCCTTGATGCTCAGGAACTGCTGCATCATTGGCGTATGTGTAACGTCTTGATTCAAAGGAGAAAACTTCAATCGTCTATGGGTTAACGCGCGAAATCAGGGGCTATGATAAGGGTTTCGGCCCGTAAGCACACCAATTGCGAGACTAATTTCTTACCCTGAAAAGGTAAGCGCGCGTCACAGCATACGCTCAGAGCGATTGAGTCTCGATGCGGTCTCCAGGACGCTCGTGGCTGGCATCATTTTTCACGCGACGCACCATCGAGCGTGAAAACCAGAACTAGCGCAAATAGGGCGTCAGGCTTTCAATAAGAGAGCTTTGCGTCAGTTGGAAATGATCAACAGCCATAGCTCTGAGATCAAAATTGGCGGGGTCCTCTATGGCTTTTCCGCCGCGTATTATCCGTAGCCAATGTTTGTTCACGATGACACGATTAATGATTCCGGGATCGGCAATAGAGCCCAGAATGGCTTCCATCGCCAATGCGTGTAATGGCCTGTGGTCCTCCTGCGTAAACTGTTGTAGTCCCACTTCTACCAGTTTGCGAGCCCCATCGTGTTCGGCGGCCTTCTCCAACCACGGGTTGAGGAAGATAGGCAGCGTTGCGAAGTCCTCCACAATGTAACTACCGCCCGGCGCGATAAGCGGAAAAACCGTTTCAAACGACGTGCGGGTGGGGGCCAGCAGATGGGATGCATCGTCAATAACCAGGTCGATTGAGCGGCCCGTGCCGAAATGTTCCTCGCACAATTGCTTTACGCGCCTGGCGTCACCCTGATCGACTCCGTGCACAACGTGTAACGATTCTTCCAGACTCTCATCCTTGATAAACCGATCAAGAAGATCAGCCCGTTTGGTGGATAGTTCGAGTGCGAGCAAACGCTCTGGCTTGGCCATTAACTGCAGAAATACAGCACTGCCGCCCAGGGCCACGCCCAAATCAAGGATACGTTTGGGCGACATTTGTTTGAACAGCGCAAAATAGTTACGGAGGATATCGAGTTCCTTGCCCAGATAGAAACTGTTCGGCTCGGAGTTTGCGACCTGCTCTGCGCTGAACATTAAATCGGCCAGAGAGGACGGGATATTGAACTTGTAGCCGTTAAGCGTGAAAGAATTCCTGGTCAGCCATTCAACACCAAAGCCCTTCGGCATATTCTTGAATTGATTATCTGGAGCTTTAGGCATTCGTTGACCCTGTTCGTTTAGAGAAAAGTTACCATACCGCAGTAAGAATTTGATTAAAAACTTGCAACGCGGACAGAGATATTATGATGACGTGTTACTTTATGTGACGGTGTTCACGCGCTAGTATCAGGGCGCAGTATGTGTGAAGCTGCGGCAAAGAAACACAGGTACAGATCCAGCGCCGGCAACATGGCGTTACAGGTTGTCTTTGATACCGAATACTGATTCGCGACAGGTAACAGGTTTATGGCAAAGAAAGTAGTGGTCTGGGGAACGGGAAATGTCGGGCGACCGGCAATCCGAGCGGTACTCTCGCACCGTGAACTGGAACTGGTTGGTGTGATTGTAGCCAGCAAGGAGAAAGTAGGACTCGATGCGGGTGCCATCGCAGGCGTGGGAAACACCGGTGTAATTGCCACGGATGACTGGCGCGGTGTGCTGGACGCCGGAGCCGATGCCGTTGTCTACACTGCGACAGCTGATATACGCCCTGTCGAAGCCATGGGAGACCTGATGGCCTGCCTGGAGGCCGGTATCAATGTGGTGTCCAGCGCTTTCTACGCTTTCCTCCATCCCGGATCCAGCCCGCAGGAGGCCCTGCAGCCGGTGAATGAGGCCTGTGCCAAAAGTGGTGCATCCCTGTTTGTGTCCGGGATAGATCCTGGCTGGGTCATGGATATGCTGCCGGTTGTCTTAAGTGGTGCCGTCTCAGGCATTCGCGAGATTCGCACCCGCGAGATATTCAACTACGCGCTGTACGATCAGCCGCACGTGGTTCGCGAGGTCATTGGCTTTGGGCAGCCGATGGATGAACTGCCGATGATGTTGCATGATTTCGCGATTGAAATGGTGTGGGCGCCTATGGTGCGCCTCGTGGGGGAGGCATTGGGTAGGCCTGTTGAGAAGGTGGAAGTGCGGGTCGAGCGGCTGCCGTTGGAGCGCACTATCGACGTGCCCGGTATGGGTACTTTTAATGCCGGTACACAGGGGGCTTTCCGCTTCGAGGTACTTGGCTATAATAGCGGTCAACCGCTGTATGCGCTTGAGCATATCACCCGCATAGATGATGAATGTGCACCGGATTGGCCCTATCCTCCGCAGGGTCAGGGCTGTCACCAGGTGCTTATCAGCGGTGATCCCGATTTGCATGTCAGTGTGCATGCTGAGGATCACTTCGAGCCCGGTGTGGCAGGCGGAGGGAATGCCTCGGCTGCCAATTGGATAGTGAATGCACTGCCGGGTGTATGCGACGCCAAACCCGGCATCGTTACAGTTATCGATCTCCCGCGAATCAATGGCGCGGGTCAGTTGAACAATGGATAGTATGCTATGAGTACGGAATCACCCGAGAGACAGGAAGAACAGGCCGTTGAGCACCACCCGGAGGAGCATGTCGCTGAGCATGCCCACGAGCACGAGCACGAGCACGAGCACGAGCACGAGCACGAGGCAGCGAGCCCGGATTCAGTGGAGGTTGCAGCGGATAATCCCCTGGTGGGTCAGCCCTTTCCGCTGGAGGAGGATGAAATACCGGAATCGGCAACCCACCCGGAGCAGAGCAGGGCGCGCCTGGCCAAGCTGGCGCGAAACCACGGCCTGGTGTTCCTGGTAGCGATACTCTCGTTTGCCGCAGCAGATACCTGGAGCACACTCAGCGGGCTTCTTATCGCTGACTTGCTGTGCGTGATCACAGCAGCGCTGGCGGGGATCAGCATCACGACGCTCGCTCACGAATGGTTTCACTACTTCGGGGCGAGGTTTTCAAAGGCTCATATCAATATCCCTACGCGGCAGGGCCTGTTCGTTTATCTCTGGGATTTTGGCGCCAATACTACAGGTCAGTTCCTTATCATGAGTATTGCAGGCAGTATTGGCGGTGCCCTGGGGGTCATTTTGTTATGGGCCACGGTGCCCGCAGACACGTTGGCCCGAGCAGTATTGTGCAGCGCCGCAGTTGCCAGTTTCATCTACTCCGCACTGATTGAGTGGCCGGTGATAAAGCGCGCCCGATTGAGCGGTGATCCCCTTGCGGAACTGTCGCAGATCGACAAACCGCTGTTGTCGCGCAGTTTTCTCGTCGCGAGTCTATCCGGCATCGTATTGACGATGGTGTTGATGGCCGTGAACTGAGTTCCGAAGAAGCAGTCTGGAGAGTTCAGGCAGGCAGCGCTCAAGCTATACCATTGAACAGGCAGGAGTTGCAGGTGAAGACAACATTCAAATTACAGTCAGCAGTTTTTTTTACTCTCCTACTACCCCTTTGCCTCGTGGGTCCGCTGGCCCATGCCGCTGATGAGCCTGCGCCGCGTATAACGGTGACTGGTGAGGGTAGTGTCAATATCGCGCCCGATATGGCGGTGCTGGTGTTAAGCGTCAATCGCGAGGCGGCGACAGCGCGCGAGGCGTTAACCGCCAACTCTGCGGCCATGAGCAAGGTGCTTGCGGCAATGACGGGGCTCGGTATAGACAAGCGTGATTTGCAGACAGCCAATTTTGACATTCAGCCGCGCTATACATACCCCAATCGCCAGGGTACTGGATCCGGCGAAGCTCCTAAGCTGGTGGGTTACATCGTGCGCAATTCACTCTCTGTGCGCGTGCGTGATATCAGCAGGGTCGGCGAGGTGCTGGATACATCGGTGACGCTGGGTGTCAACGAAGGTGGAAGCATTCTGTTTACCAACGATGACCCCTCCGCCGCGATTACGCGGGCGCGTATCAAGGCCATGGAGGAGGCGCTGTCGAAAGCTCGCACATTGACTGATGCCGCGGGTGTGGGATTGGGTGATGTGCTGGAAATCTCCGAACAGAACTACAGCCCGCGTCCCACCCCCATGATGGCGAAGGGGATGATGGCGATGGACAGTGCGGAATCCGTGCCCATTGCCGCCGGCGAAAACAGTTACAAAGTGACGGTGAGCGTGACGCTGGCGATAGCGCAGTGAGCGTTTTTCGCGGTGGCGTGGCGCGATGAGTTCGCGGCCGCCGGTTTGCCTGGTTATTGGTGCGGGAGCCGGTATCGGGGGTACTGTCGGCAGGCGGTTTGCTGCTGAGGGCTATCACGCAGTACTCTGCCGGCGCAGTGACCAGCAGGGTCTCGATGCGCTGGTGGCAGAAATCCAGGCTGAAGGTGGCCTGGCGTCCGGGTTTCTGCTGAATGCGGTGGAGCCGGATACGATAGAGAACCTGGTTACCAGCACCGAAAGTACCATCGGCCCGATCGACGTGGTGGTATTCAATCTTGGCGCCCAGATCGGTGATCGGGCGCTGCTGGAGACCTCCTATAAATCCTTCGAGATGTGTTGGCGCCTGGCGACGTTCGGCCTGTTTCGCGCCGCGACTGCGGCCTGCCCGATCATGGCAGAGCGCGGGAAAGGCAGTTTCCTGGTCACATCCTCTACCGCGGCCGTGCGGGGCAATGCAGGTCAGCATGCGCACGCGGCCGCTATGGGAGGCCGCCGCATGCTCTGCCAGTCGCTGAATGCCGAATTTGGTCCCAAAGGTATTCATATCGCCCATATCCTGATCGATGGCGCCGTCGATGCCCCTGATACGCTCGGTAAGATGCTCGGCCCGGACATGTTCCAGGCGCTGCGTGAAACCCGCGGCATGGAGCACGACGGCTTGATGCTGCCCGACAAGATTGCCGATACCTACTGGCATCTTGCGCAGCAGCACAGGTCTACCTGGACTCATGAAATGGATCTGCGTTCCTTTACAGATCGCCCGTGGTGGAATCACTGAATAACACACGACGCGCTAGCGGAGGGAATATGCCTAACGGACACTCGATTGTGGTGGCACCAGGGCTTGCAGGCCGACATGGCGTAGCCTCTTGAGCCCGGAAAAACCGACAGGGACAGCTAACCCCTATGCCTCGCGCAAAAAGGCCTACTACACGCTCGTTGTATTAACGATCGTCTACAGTTTCAATTTTATCGACAGGCAACTGCTGGCAATTCTGCAGGAGTCGATCAAGGCCGATCTCACGCTCTCTGATAGCCAGCTCGGTCTGCTCACAGGGTTTGCGTTCGCCGTTTTCTATGTGACAGCGGGTATTCCCATCGCGCGCTGGGCCGACCGTGGCAACCGGCGCAACATCGTGGCGTTATCGCTGTTTATCTGGAGTTTCATGACAGCGATCAGCGGCTTTGTCCAAAACTATGTCCAGTTGTTGTTGGCTCGTGTGGGCGTTGGCATCGGTGAGGCCGGTGGCAGCCCGCCTTCACACGCCATCATCTCGGATATATTCGGCCCAAATGAACGCGCCAGCGCTATTGGCTTCTACTCCATGGGCGTCAGCATCGGCATCCTGTTCGGGTTTCTCGCCGGCGGTTGGCTCAATGAATTCTTCGGCTGGCGCGTGGCCTTTATGGTGGTCGGTATTCCGGGGATCGTGCTCGCAATCATCGTGTGGCTTTCTGTCCCTGAACCTGGACGTGGTTTAAGTGAGCAGCGCCAGGATAGTGATACGGAAGTTCCTTTGCGCGATGTCCTTGCGCTGTTGTGGAGTCGACGCGCTTTCAGGCACATGGCACTCGGTGCAGGCCTGAATGCGTTTGCCGGTTACAGTACCAGCAACTGGATGGCATCGTTCATGATCCGCTCCCACGAGATGACGACCGGCGAGCTCGGTACATGGTTGGCGCTGACCATCGGCCTCGGTGGCGCCGTGGGTGTTTTCTGTGGTGGGCTGCTCGCCGACCGCCTCGCGCGTCGGGACCAGCGCTGGTACATGTGGTTGCCGGCGCTGACCGGTTTTATCTGTGTACCCTTTATGGTGGCGATCTACCTCGTACCCAATGCCTATACATCGCTGCTGTTGGGTATTGTGCCCGGCGTGCTGTTTAACATCTATCTCGGCAACACCATTGCCACCACGCACGGACTGGTAGGCCTGCGTATGCGGGCGCTCTCCTCAGCCATTCTGTTCCTGATCATCAATATCATCGGTCTCGGTTTGGGCCCCTGGACCACCGGCCTGCTCAGCGACTATCTGCAAGGGTCGCAGGGGGCTGATTCATTGCGCTACGCGATGGTGTACCTGCTGCCCGCGATGATGTTCTGGTCGGCCTGCCATTTTTACCTGGCGGCGCGCACGCTGCGCGCGGACCTGGCGGCCGCACCACCTTAGAGGAGAGAGTTATGTCTGTTACTGAACAGCACGGCGAAGACGTCTTTGCGCGTCAGGTCGTGTGGATTACCGGTGCCTCGTCCGGCATCGGGGAGGCGCTGGCCAGGGCTTTCGCTGGCTGCGGGGCAAGGGTCGTGTTGTCGGCGCGCAATGTGCCGGAGCTGGAGCGCGTGCGCGATGAGTGTGTCGCGGCGGGTGCCGATGCCGATGATCTCCTGGTGCTACCGCTTGATGTACTGGACTACGATGCACTGCCGGGAGCCGTGCAGGCAGTCCAGGATGCGTTCGGCGGCATTGACATGCTGATCAATAATGCCGGCACCTCGCAACGCTCCTTCTGCCTGGAAACCGGGTTGCAGGTGTATCGCACCCTGTTCGAGTTGAACGTCATCGCACAGATCGCGCTGACCAAGGCCGTACTGCCGATCATGGTTGAGCAGGGCAGCGGCCATGTCCTTGTCACCGCCAGTGTTGCCGGGAAAGTGGGTGTGCCACTGCGTACCGGCTACTGCGCAGCGAAACATGCGGTGATGGGATTTTTTGATGCGCTGCGCACCGAGGTGGCGCATCTTGGTATCAAGGTCACCACCATTGTGCCCGGGTTTATCCGCACCAACATTGGCGCTAACGCACTTACCGGAACAGGCGAGCCTACCGGTGTGCAGGACGCTGATATTGAATCGGGTATGGATGCCACAGAGTGCGCCAGCCAGGTGCTACAGGGTATCGCCAATGGCATTGAGGAAATTGCAGTGGGTGGAGGGCCCGAGATGGGTCTGTTGGAACTCAAGCGGCAGGACCCGACATCGACATTTCGATTGCTGGAGAGTATGGCTGAAGACATTCGTAGCAAGCGGGGAGGCGCATAACCGTGCACGCGCATAAACGGACACTCTCCTGACTGGGCACGCACTTCATGCCGCGACCCTCAACTCCTCATAGGCCTCTTCCAGGCAGCGTTTGTAAAGCTCCGGGTCCGTCATCACCTGGGGAATCAGGATATCGCTGATATTCATCGTCACGCTGGCCCGTGCGCATTGGAAAATGCCTTGGATTACAGTGCGCTTTGGTGCTGCAGGAAATTGCTATACATTTCTGATAGTTGGCATGCGTTGCCCATGCGTTGCCCCTTCATTTTTATTAGAGTAGGTACTGTGCACCCAAGGCATTGTGTCGGCAAGCGTGGAATGCTGGCCACTCCCCAGGAAGGTTAACTGCTGATTATGACGAATTTTATTCTCTGGGGCGTTACGGCCTCACCCTACCAGTTGAAGATGCAATCCCTCCTGGATTTTGCCGGTCACACGTGGGAGCGCTGGCCGGCGCAGGCCGGGCGCCTGTCCTCCCTGTCCACGGCACTGCGTCTTGGTAGTGCCAGGCGCCGGCGAACCATCAGGCGATTCCCCTCAATGTCACCCGAGCTGGATGAGTATCCCGCAGTGCCGTTTTATACGGAGGATAAGCGTCACTTCTATTACGATTCTTCCTCACTGGCACATTACCTGGATCAGCACCCGGCATGTCATTCCGCTGCCCTGGTTCCGTCGGATCCGCCGCTCGCATTCGTCTGCCAACTGGTCGACGAGGCTTTCGATGAGTTCGGTCTCTACATGGTGCATCACATGCGCTGGATTGGTTCTGCGCGCAGCACACCCATGGGAGATATGACCGCGCGCGAGTTTCGGTCGCTGTTACCGCCGGGTTTGGCACCGTTGTTTGCGGCGCGCCTCTATCGACGACAGGTATCGCGCTGTCCCTATCTTTTCAGCGTGGCGCCCGAGGGTTACGACGCCAGCGTCAGCCCGGACAGGACGGCTCCCTCGCGCGCGGGCTTCCCGCCAACACATGCGCTGCTTGAGGAAGCCTGGCGTGGTTACCTTGCGGCTATGGAGCATCTGCTGTCGGAGCAGCCGTATCTGCTGGGAGAGCGCTTCACGCTGGCCGATGCGAGCGCCTACGGACAGCTGGGCATGAACCTCGTCGATCCCGAGGCCATTGCGCTGCTGGAGGAGTTGGCACCGCGAACGTTTCGCTGGCTGTGCGACATCCGCGATCACAGGCACTGTCAGCGGGAAGGGGAACTGGCGTTAACACCGGCGCTGCGACCGCTGCTGCAGATGATTGGCAAAACATTTGTACCGCTGATGGTGCAAAACGAGAGTGCCTACGTTGATGCGCTCGCCAACGGTGAAACCCTGTTCAATGAGGCGGCGTTCGATCGCGATCGCGCACTGTATGACGGCCGCTTGCTCGATTACCCCTTCCGGGCCGTGGTGAAAACCTTCCAGGTTCGTGTCTGGCGGGAGCTGAAGGCCAGTTGGGCGGCGCTCGATCGCCGCCACAGGGACACGCTGGAACGCGAATACCTGCCCGGAGCCGGCGCTGTATTTGTTGGCGAGACTGCAGCCAGCAGTTGATTGCCGGATGATGAGTTACCTGTCGACAATTCAGGCGGGTTTTTCGCGTTGGTGTCAAATGGCCAAATTTAATCGCATTCAGGGCTTGCAATCCGAAATCAAACAACTGAGTATATATACAGTAGTTTTGCTGTGCAGCCGTAGCAACGCGATCGACGCTGTTTACAGCAGTACGAACCGGAATCAGGGCGCAAGTACAGCAAGTACGGGTAAAACACGGAAATTCGCTGAATACCAGCACAAAGAGAGGGGCTATTATGGACGCTAACAAGACAAAGGCACTTGATGCAGCACTGAGCCAGATCGAGCGACAGTTCGGCAAGGGTACGGTCATGCGCATGGGAGACAAGGAGCGGGTGGCTATACCCTCCATCTCCACTGGGTCCCTGGGCCTGGATATCGCGCTGGGTATAGGCGGGCTGCCGCGAGGCCGAATTTGCGAGATCTACGGCCCCGAATCATCCGGCAAAACAACCCTGACCCTGCAGGTGATAGCCGAGTGCCAGAAACTGGGCGGCAACGCCGCATTCATCGATGCAGAACACGCGCTCGACCCGTCCTACGCTGAAAAACTCGGTGTGCAGGTAGACGACTTGATTCTGTCCCAGCCCGATACCGGCGAACAGGCACTGGAAGTCGCGGAGATGCTGGTGCGTTCAGGCGCAGTGGAAGTGCTCGTTATCGACTCGGTTGCAGCGTTGACGCCGAAGGCGGAGATCGAGGGTGAGATGGGTGCGTCTCATATGGGCCTGCAGGCCCGGTTGCTCAGCCAGGCCATGCGCAAATTGACTGCGGCCATCAAGCAGACCAACTGCCTGGTGATCTTCATCAACCAGATTCGTATGAAGATTGGCGTGATGTTCGGCAGTCCGGAAACGACTACTGGTGGTAATGCACTCAAATTCTATTCGTCGGTACGACTGGATATTCGCCGCACGGGTTCTGTCATGGATGGCGATGAAGTCATCGGCAATGAAACACGTGTGAAAGTGGTAAAAAACAAGGTCTCCCCACCTTTCAAGCAGGCGGAGTTCCAGATCATGTACGGTTCCGGTATTTACCGTTTAGCTGAAGTCCTCGATTGGGGAGTCAAACTGAACCTGGTGGACAAGGCCGGAGCCTGGTATTCCTACAAGGGCGATAAAATTGGCCAGGGCAAAGCCAACGCGGCCAAGTTTCTGGGGAGTAATCCCGCTGTAGCCAGTGAGATCGAAGGGCAAATCCGCGCGCAGATGCTCAATGTGGATGACCCGAAAAAGGAGTCCAAAGTCGCTGCCAATGAGAGTGAAGAGGAAACGTTGTCTGAGGATTAACACTCTCCTCCGGGCGCAGTACTTTCCATGACGATTTTCCACAGGCGTCGGGGTCCCGCTTACCCCATTCACTTCCCCGGCGCCTTTTTTTCTCATGTCTGATGAAGAAGCGGCAGAAGCCGCGATCAATCCCGCTGATATCCGCCTCGCCGCGATGAACCTGTTGGCGCGTCGCGAGCATTCGGTGTTGGAGTTGCGCAGGAAACTCAAGCGTCGATTCCCTGACGAGTCGCTGCTGGACGAACAGTTGTCCCGGCTCGCCGAGCAGAACCTGCAGAGTGATATGCGCTTCGCTGAAAGTTATGCCTATCAGCGTATCAGCCGCGGATACGGGCCTTTACGCCTGCGCGAGGAACTTCGTGAACGCGGTATCTCCAAACCCGATATCGCGCTGGTTATGGAGGCGTTAGAGATTGATTGGCACGATCACGCGGTCCAGGTGCTGGAGAACAAGTTCGGTGATGGCTCGCCACTCGATATCAAGGAAGAAGCCCGGCGCGCCCGTTTTATGCAGCACAGGGGCTTCACCGCTGAGCACTATCGGAAACACCCGCACGATTGAAGCGCGTCCCCGTGGCTGATCCGCCGCAGGCCTTGCCTGAATAGCGAATTACCAGTACTTTCTGTGCTTGAGCATGGCGACAGGCGCCAGCAGATTTTGGGGAGATCAACGAATGTCGACGGAGGAATCTCGGGGCGAGTCCGTAGTCCACCAGGAATTATCCTCGGACTTCCACGATCCACTCATTCGGGTGCTGCATCGCGCTATCCGAATATGCATCAAGATGCTGGCGGTGTTGATGGTGCTGGTGATATTTCTCGGCGTGCTGGATGTCGTGTATCACCTCTACGACGCTTTGAAAGAGCCACCGATACTTCATTTAACCGTCAGTGAAATCTTTGAAATTTTCGGGGCGTTTATGGTGGTGTTGATCGCGGTAGAGATTTTTATCAACATTCGCCTGTACCTCGGCTCAAACACCTTGCCCATCCAACTGGTTGTCGCCACCGCCCTGATGGCTATTGCACGTAAAGTCATCGTGCTGGATATTACTGACACGCCCGCCGAGTATGTCTTTGCGATAGGTGTGGTTACGCTGGCGCTGGGTGTGACTTATTGGCTGGTCAGCGGCAGTGCAGCGACGCACGTACGCGGTTCCGGGAAGCAGAAGCTGCTGTCAGAGCCACAGCCACCGCAGCCCGCAGATTGAGAATACGTTGATAAACAGGGCGATGATACGCGGGCTCATTTGTCTTGTTACATTGTTTTATGCGATGGCGTCGTTTGCTGAAGTACCGCAGCATTACATCATCGGGCGCGGCATCGCCGACGTGACCGGCCCAGCAGTGGGTTTGCAGCTATGGGGTTTTGGACGGCCAGACCAGATTGGCGAGGGCCTGCATATTCGCCAGCGTTCGCGGGCTTTTATCATTGCGCAAGCCGACGATCCAGCCAGTCGCCTGGTGTTTGTCAGCGCCGATCTCGGCAGTATCGATCACCATATTGTCCTGGATGTTGTAGAACGATTGCAGCAGCGTTTTGGCCGGGCCTACAATCTGGACAATGTCATTCTGACGGCTACCCACACGCATTCAGGGCCTGGCGGCTATTGGCAAACGCGCACCACGAGCGGTCTCGATGGAGGACTGTACCCCGAACACTATGAAGCCATCGTGCAGGGTATTACAGACTCGATCGTAAAGGCGCACAACGATCTGCAGCCGGGAAATATTTTTGTGGCGACTGGCGAAGTTCTCGATGCCGGTGTCAATCGCTCCGCCGTGGCGTATCTTGAGAATCCGGCTGAGGAGCGCGCCCGCTATGAGGCGGATACGAATACTACAATGACGGTACTCAAGTTTGTCGATGACACTGGTGCCATTGGCATGCTCAATTGGTATGCACTGCACCCCACCGCGATGAACTTCCACAATCACCTCATTTCCGGTGACCACAAAGGGTATGCGGCATTACAGATGGAGCGCGAGCACGGTTCAACCTATGCATCGGAAGGGGATTTCGTCGCGGCGTTCGCCCAGTCGGATCCCGGTGACGTAACCCCGAACACAAACCTGGATAACACCGGTCCGGGTGCCACCGATGTCGAGACCACGCGTATTATGGGGGAGCGGCAGTTGCTCGTAGCACGCCAATTATTTCGTGAGGCGAGCGAGGAACTGGTTGGGCCTGTTGACTCACGTCGCATCTATGTCGATTTGAGTAGGTACCGGGTACAGGCTCGCTTCACTGGCGACGGTGAGCAGCACACCTGTCCCTCGGCCTATGGGTATTCTTTCGCAGGTGGCTCATCGGAGGATGGTGGCGGGCACTTTTTGTTCAGGGAGGGCATGACCGAACAAAGTGTATGGCTGGACTGGTTGATTCGCCTGGTGACGGGTGTGCCCAGGTGGACGGAAGCAGTGCATGCCTGCCAGGCCCCGAAACCCATTCTGTTTGAGACGGGTAGCGGTGATCCCCCTCTACAATCACAGATCCATTCTGTCACCGTGGCACGCATTGGCCAGTTGGTCATACTTGCGCTGCCTGTCGAAGTGACCACCATGGCAGGCAGAAGGTTGCGCGATAGTGTGCAGAGTGAACTCGGTGACTGGGCCCGCTATATCGTACTCGCTGGCTATGCGAATGGTTACGCGGGTTATGTGACGACCCCGGAGGAATACCAACTGCAACAGTACGAGGGTGGCCACACGCTGCACGGACGCTGGAGTTTGCCGGCTTACCAGCAGGTCGCCAGCCAACTTGCCGGCGCCCTGGAATCGGGTGCGACGGTTGCGGACAACATCCGCTACGATGACTGGCGGGGTAAATCTGTGGGCCTGCCACTTCCGGTGGGGTCGGCTAAAACCCCATCTGGGGAGAGGCACTACGGCGATGCGCTGCCTATGCTGAAGCGCGAGTATGAGAGCGGGGAGACTGTCACCATCGATTTTTGGTCGTCCAATCCCACCGCACATTACGTCACCGGAAATAACTTCCTGCGGGTGGAGTACAGGACACCCGCTGGCTGGCAGGTTGTTGCCGATGATGGTGATTGGAGTACGCGCGTGCGTTGGCGCCTGGAAGATGACGCCTTTATGGCAGAGCTCAGTTGGGAAGTGCCCGATGATGCGCCATCGGGCGATTATCGAATCAGCCACCATGGTTTCGAAGAGGCGGGTCACGCGTTTAGCGGCGTCTCAGAGACGTTTCGTTACACCACGGAGTAACAGAAGAGAATTTGGCTGTCCCGGCAACGCGGGGTAATCTACCTGCAACCCTGCAACCCTGCAACCCTGCAACCCTGCAACCCTGCAACCCTGCAACCCTGCAACCCTGCAACCCTGCAACCCTGCAACCCTGCAACCCTGCAAC
>JAGRIK010000101.1 GCA_020443325.1 Halioglobus sp. | reverse complement strand
CGACAACGGTAAGTGGAAAATATTAAAAATTCATATAAAACAATAATCTAGTGAGGTTGGCTCGGTTGTTGCTTAAACCACAATAACTAAAACAGTTCGGTACCCGTTTTTCGCATGCGGTACACGGCTGAAAATTTGCAATACGACGGGGCAATTACCATGAGTACTAAGAGAAAGCTGATCGGATTAAGTGCGGCCACTGTGTTTGCGGCGATGCATGCCGTTCCCACATTGGCGAACATACAAGTATGGGACTTCAATAGTGCGAGCCAGAGTTTCAGCGGTTCGGGCAATGGCAATTCACTGAGCCTGACTTCCTCTGACGGTATTAACCTGACAGTCACCGGCTGGTCGGATACTGATGATGTGTCCGGGGCTGATAAAGTCGAAACGGCACAACTGATCTGGGCGCAGAGTAGCGCGCTGGGTATCGTGAACCGTGACGAAGACTCCGGTTCGCCAAACCACTCGGTTGACAGCGTGACCTCCGACAGTGACGGCGAGTTCGATATGCTGCTGTTGGAATTCGATACTGCCGTTAACCTGACCCATCTCGACCTGGATTGGGCCGTCGGTGGCAACCAGAGCAATACCACGGATATTTCAATCCTCGCATGGGGCGGTTCAGGTTCGGGTTCAGTGCTGGGAAAAACCTGGGGGGGCGTGCTGGATAACAGCGTCGGCTACGGTTCCGCGGGTAACTACAGCAATGTTGGTTTGAGCTACTACTCTGTCAACCCGACCAACATCGAATCCACCAAGTGGCTGGTCGGTGTCTACAACCCGGTCTTCGGCAGTGGCGGTGACGCGGGCGATGACGGGATGAAGTTGAGTAAGATCAAGACGTCCACCAGGGCTCCTGATCCGACGCCTCAAGTCCCGGTCCCCGGTACGGCAGCATTGCTTCTCGCTGGCCTGCTGGGTCTGCGCGGCCGCAGAAAGGGATCAGTTAAAGCCGTGTAACGGGACTGATTCACGCTTTTCACATAAAACGGAGCTATTAAGTTCCGTTTTTTTTTGCCTGCGTTACCATCATCCCTGCTACCCGAAACCCGCCGTATGACATTGGGAGGTGTGACCGTGATCAGGCTTTTAGCGCATGTAGTGCTGTTATCGATGGCCCTGGCAACCGCGCCAGCCACTATTGCGGCAGAGGCGAGCGTCAGTTATGAAAAGGCCGTGCAGGCTTACGCCGAGGGTGATTACGAGGAGTCGTATATTTACCTGAAGAAAGCGCTGCAGGAGGATCCCAATCTGCTATCGGCCCGCCTGTTACTGGCACAGGTGTATTTCAACGCCGGTGATATTTACAGTGCTGAAAAAGAGTCTGCCGAGGCCCTGTTGCTGGGCGCCGATGTCAATCTGGTGCTGCCCATTTACGGGCAATCGCTGTTGCTGCAGGAGAATATAGACAAACTGCTGGAACTCGAGCAGGTCTCCGACAACTTTACAACGGAAAGCCAGTTTGAATGGGCGCTGCTGAAAGGGCAGGCCAACCTGTTACAGGGCAAGCCGGAACTCGCTCGCAGCGAATTTGAGCGGGCGGCCACGATCCTCCCGGAAAATGTGCGTTCCAATAATACGATTGCAGTCATCTATATGAACAGTGGCATGATTGAAGACGCCCGTGCGTTGATCGAAAAGTCGCTGCTGCTCGAGCCCGAAAATGCTAAGACATGGCAGCTTCGTGGAGAGCTCGCTTTCAAGGAACAGGATTACCAGAAGGCGCTGGAGTATTCGCTGAAGGGCTACGAGCTGGATCCCGACGACATCCGGATCCAGCGTTCCCTGGCGCAGGTGTATATGCAACTTGGCGACAGGGCGAAGACCAGGGAGTACCTCGATCTGATACTGGAGCAGTCTCCGGAAGATCCCGCCGCAACGCTCATCAGTGCCATTCTGTTGATTGGCGATGGAGATTCCGAACTGGGTGATGCGATGCTGTCAAACCTCAGCAGCAAGCTCGCGCAGTTCGATGACGGGCAGAGCCAGTCGGACGATACCATGATGTTTATCCGGGCTTCGGCCGAATATATCCAGGGCAACGACCAGAATGCGAGCGCGTTGTTAAACGCCTATTTGCTGAAGAACAAGAAGGACCTCGCGGCTACGCGCTTGCTTGCAGACATCTATCTTCGCAACAACGAAATCATGCGGGCCACCGAACTGCTGAGTGGCAGCGAATCCGAGGTGGCCAATGATCCGGGGCTGTCGATCCAGCTGTTGAGCCTCTATACCCATACCGGGGATACCTACAGGGCAGAAGAACTCCTGCAGAAGTTAAAGCAGAACGGTATTGGTGATAATCCCTATGTGGTCATGCTCGAAGCTGAAATCATCAGGTCTAAGGGGCAGCCGGAGGAGGCGCTGAACCTGCTTGATGGACACGACTTTGCCGGGCAGGAGCCGCTCGGCTACGGCATATTGCGCGGCGTATTGCAGCTGGGATTGGGCAGGAACGACGCTGCGCAGGAGACGGTATCCCGGTTGCAGAAGGCCTTTCCCGACGATGTGCGAGTCAACAACTTTGGTGCGGTAACCTACCTCACGCTCGGCAATCTTCAGGAAGCCGAGGCCTTTATTAAGAAATCGCTGCAGCTGGCACCTGCCAATGTCGATGCCCGGTTTAACCAGGCAATGCTGTACAAAAAGCGCGATGAGATGACTGCCGCGCGCAAAACACTTAAAGGCATCATCGAGCAGGTGCCCAGCAACACCAAGGCCCTGATACTGATGGCGAGAATCTCTTACCTGCAGGGGAAGTTTGATGAGGCCATCGAGTGGAGCGATAAGGTCTATGCCTACGACAGTGTTTCCATCGGGTCGCGGGAACTGCAGTTGGAGATCTACTCCCAGACCGGCAACTGGGAGGCCGCCAAATTTATCGTCCAGAAACTGGTGAGTGAAAACCCCTACAATGTCGACTATTTACTGCGCCAGGCGACCATCGCGAAGCAGATGGGCGAAGACGAGCTTGCACAAAACACCCTGAGCAGGCTGTACCCCATGTGGAAGCAGGATCCCCAAAAGATGCGCGAACTGGCAGCCATACATGTGCGCTTTGGGGATCCCGCTGCGGCGAGAAAATGCCTGGACCAGGCGCTCACACTGGATGCGGACTCATTCCCCTTGCGACTCGACCTGGCGCGCCTGGATTTTTCCCAGGGAGAGTTTGAGAAGGCGCAGTCGGTCGCCGAAGCGCTGCAAAGCGAGTTCGGGGAGCGCCACGGCACCTCGCTTTTGCTGGGGGATATCGGACTTGCCCGCAACGAACCGGAGATTGCCCGCACACAGTTTTTGACGGCTTTCCAACTGGATACCAACAACCTCGAATCGATCGTCCGGCTCTATGAGTTGATTGGACAGGGCATGGAGGCGCAGGAGTTCACTGATGTGATGACCGCGACCCTGCAGAAATCCTCACTTCCCGCGTTGGGGGTAAGACTGGTGGCCGACAGTTACCTGAGTCAGGGAGATGTCGCCCAGGCAGCGCGGTATTATGAAAAGCTGCTGGACCTCGAGGAGTTTGCCAACGATCCGGCAATCCTGAATAACCTGGCAAATATTTACGCGAAGGAGGATCTCGACAAAGCACTGGTGGTGGCGCGCAGGGGCCTGGCAGAGGCGGGCGACAAAAGCGCCGCGCTCCTCGACACGGTCGGCTGGATCCTCGCACAGCAGGGCGAGCATGAGGAAGCGCTGTCCTATTTGCGCAAGGCGTACTCGCAAAAATCGACGGATCCGGAAATCCGCTATCATCTCGGGGTTACACTGCTGGCCCTGGGGCGCACCGTGGAGGCGGAGAAAGAGTTACACGCCGCTGTGAACAGCGGCCAACCGTTTTCCGGCCGCGAGGAAGCAGAGCGCCTTGTCACCGCCGGACTGAAGTAGCACCTGTCGCAACTGCTCGGGCCCGCTAGGCGGCTTGGCAGCTTGTTGAAAAGTCTCTAGCGAGTGCAAGACCGAGGGAAAACTAACTGGGATGAAAACTGAGGTATTTCCGCCTTCTGGGAAGTGGCTTTGTAGGGCGGTTGCGGATGGAAAATGTGTTTCTCAGTCGCTCCACGTGATTCGCTTGGTGAGAAACACATTTTCCATCCACAACCTCAGTGCATACCATTCGACTAGATAAAAAAACGTTCCATTCATGCTTCTCACAATCTAACGTCCGTCTCACCCCGTGCCGTAGCATTGGGATGCAGGGCTCGTACCCCAGTAGGCGTTTCACCAAGCGAATTACGTGGAGCGACTGAAACGCCTACTGGGGTGCGAGCCCGTCGGTCCCGACTAAACCCCCGACAGCGCTAAGACAAATCCATCTCGTTGCAACTCAAGGCAGAGCGCCTCGTCACCGCCAGACTGAAGCAAGACCTGTCGCAACTGCACAGGCCCGCGATGCGGCCTAGTCCATCCTGCCCAGGATAGCGCCCCCGGTGGGAATGCCGACACCCGATGTAACCAGGGCGTGATTCACCGTTTTTGCAGGCTGGTTTACTGAAGTACCGCGCACCAGGCGCGTCGCCTCGACAATGCCGTTTACACCGTGGATATAGGCTTCGCTCAACTGGCCGCCGTGTGTGTTCGTGGGCAGGCGGCCATCGGTTCGCAGCGCGCCGTCTTTGACGAAATCACCGGACTCACCGAAGCCGCAGAAGCCCCAGGCTTCCAATTGCCACAGCACGATCGGCGAAAAGGCATCGTAGATAACGGCGGCGTCAATATCATCGGCACGCAGGCCGCTCATCTCATAGACGTTCTTTGCTGCTGTCTCCATTTCCGGTATGCCGGCAAATTCCTCGCGGTAAAACGATGTCATCTGCTCCTGGTTTTCCGCGGCGCACTGGGCGACACCGCGCACGCTCACACCGGGCTGTTTGAGGTCGCGGGCGCGTTCGGGCGTCGTTACGATCACCGCCGAGCCGCCGTCGCTCTCCTGACAGCAGTCAAACAGCTGCAAAGGGTCGGCGATCATGCGGGCCGCGTCGTACTCCGCACGGTCGAACTCTCGGCCATAGAAAAACGCGGCGGGATTGTTGGCGCCGTACACGCGGGTTGAGTGTGCGACTTCAAACAGGGCGTCCTTGGTGACGCCTGTATTGTGCATCCAGCGCTGTGTGAACATCGCGACCCAACTGGCCGGCGTCAGCAGTCCGTAAGGCATGTACCAGCCCCAGTGGATGGCGTCGGCCGTGGTGATATCGCCAGACACACCGCCGGAAAACCGGTGGCCGCTGCGACCGTTCAATGCGCGGTAAACGACTACGGTCTCGGCCATGCCGGTCGCCACTGCCATGGTTGCCTGGTGCAGGCAACTGGTGGCCGCGCCGCCGCCATAGTGGGAACGCCCGTAGAATGTGAGTTCACCCACGCCCAGCGCGCGCGCGACTTCGATTTCGTCGTTGGTGTCCATTGTGAACGTGGCCATGCCATCGATATCGCTGGGTTTGAGGCCCGCATCATCGATCGCGGCCTTGACGGCCTGTACCGCCAGTGACAGTTCCGAGACACCGGAGTCTTTGCTGAATTTGGTATTGCCGATTCCGACGATCACTGCCTTGTCTTTTACGTTAGCAACCACGGCTCAGGCCTCCTGCGGTAGTGCGAGTTGAACAGAGCCCTGCATGTGCATGCCCCAGATATTGTTTTCCCCGACCACGGCGATATCGACGGTGCTGTTGTCGCTGTCGATTGCAGTCACCTCACCTGTCATGGTCATCACCATGCCGGGCACATTCGGCGCACCGAGACGCAGGTCCAGCGATTTCACCACGGCCTCCGGCCCGCTCCAGTCAGTGGCGAATCGTGTCATCAGCCCCTGGCTGGTCAGGATGTTCATAAACACATCCGGGAGGCCCGTTGCTACCGCTGCTGCCTTGTTGTGGTGGACCGGTTCGAAGTCGCGTGTCGCCAGTGCGCCGCACACCACCAGGCCGGTGGTGATGTCGATATCCAGAGGGGGTAATTTGTCGCCGATCGATACGTCAGCGCAGGTCAATGTCTTGTAGTCACTCATTGTCGTGTTCCTGCTCTTGTTAAGGGTCACGCCGGATAGAACTGTGGCAGCATGGTTTTTTCATCCACCTGCTCCACCACGCCTTTCACTTTCATGCCGATATGGACGTCAGAGGGCTCGCAGCCCACCACGTTGGCCATGAAATTGGTGCCTTCGGCGAGTTTGATGACGGCGCATATCAGCGGGTACTGATAGCCCGGGATTTTGGGATGGTGTATTTGCGTGTGGCTGAGTATTTCGCCTTCCAGTGTGGATTCGATGGAATCCCACTCCATCGACTGGCACTCACCACACATGGGCCGTGGCGGATGGCGCAGGGTCTGGCAATTCTTGCAGCGCTGGATCAGCACTTTGCCGGCATCGCAGGCTTCCCACCACCACTTGTTGTCGTGGCCGCGGGGCGAGGCGATGCGCGTCGGTACCTGCAGTGTCTCTTCGCTGGCTGCGGCTGCGGGTTGTTCCTGCGGGATAAACTTCAGTACCTTGAAGCGCTGCGTGCCGATCTTCTCACCGTGCTGGTTGGTGAAGGTGGCCAGGGTTTCAAAAAAGTATCCGGGGCCGCGACCGGTGGTCTTGCGCTCGGAGATATTGTCTATGGTCATTGCCATGACCACGGTATCGCCGGGGCTGGTTTCCTTGAAGTACTCCTGTTTGACATTGGTGCCCAGCACGCCGGAGTAGCCGTGCTCGTTAAACAGGTTGACCAGTTCCGACTGGGCATCCGGCGCGCGCCCGGTGGTGACGGCAAAACCCTCCTGGCCCCACACATACATCATCGCAGGTGGGGCGATTGTCTGGCCGCGCGAGCTGGTCGCTGCCCAGGTATCGTCGGTATAGGCCGGATTGGTGTCGCCGATAACCTCGGCCCACTGCCGGATCATCGCGCCATTGACGGCGTCTTTGGCCGGCGTGGGCGGGCACACTTCCCGGCCCACAAAGGCGTAGATCTTGTCCTCGAATGCCTTGAGGTCTTCAGTTGTCATCGGGAATCGCTCCTCGTGCTAGGGGTGTCTGGTCTTGTTCGCTGCTTAACGGTGGCTCGGCATGCCCAGCCCGTGGGTGGCCACAAGGCCGCGCAACACTTCCACGACGCCGCCGCCAAACGTATTGATCGTGGCGCGACGATACTCGTGTTCCAGGTTACCCTGCAGCACGGTACCTTCGCTGTCAGCTGTGAGGAGTGCGTGAGGGCCTACGACATCCATCAGCAGGCGACAGATTTCCAGCATCTTCTCGGTGGAATACACTTTGATCGCGGATGGGAATACCGGGTTCATCTCCTGCTCTTCCAGTTGCCATGACATGCGTGCGTTCATCACGCGCATGGCCTCCAGGTGGGCGTATGCCTCTGCCAGGTTGCGCTGCGCACCGAGGTCATCGATCACGCGCGTACCCTGCGCATTTTTGGTGTTGCGCGCCCACTCCAGGGCGGCCTGGAAAATCTTCCAGCCCTGTATGCCCCAGGCCGCGAGGCCGACCCGTTCGTGATTCAACTGTTCTGTGATGAGGCGCCAGCCGCCGTTTTCCTCGCCGATGATCATATCGACGGGGACTTTGACGTCGGAGTAATACGTGACGTTGGTGCGCACGCCACCCATCGTGTGAATGGGGCCAAAGGAAAAACCGGGATCTTTGGTGTCGGCGACCAGGATGGAGATGCCTTTGTGCTTGGGGACATCCGGATCGGTGCGCGCCGCCAGCCAGACGTAATCCGCGCCCTCGGCACCGCTGGTAAACACCTTGTTGCCGTTGACGACATAGTGGTCACCCTTGCGCACGGCCGTGGTGGCGACTGCCGCGAGGTCAGTCCCCGCGCCGGGTTCGGTATAGCCGATGCAAAAATGCAGTTCGCCAGCGGCAATACCGGGTAAAAACCGCGCTTTCTGCTCTTCCGTCCCCTTGCTCATGATGGCGGGGCCGACGGTGTTCAGCGTGACAAAAGGTGTGGGGGCGCCTGCCAGCAGGGCCTCTTCGTAGCGGATTAACTGCTCGCTTTCCGTCAGGCCGCGACCACCGTACTGCTCTGGCCAGCCCACGGCCAGCATGCCGTCCGCGCCCTGTTGCCGGATCAGCGATTTGTAGAGCTCACCGCTCTCGGCGTTGCGCAATTCCTCCCGGTGCTCCGGCTTGATCAGGTTGGAAAAGTACGCGCGAAACTCTTTGCGCAGTGCTTTCTGGCTTTCGGTGTAATTGACGAACATGGGCGCATCCCTCCAATTTGTGAAGGACATGATATTGATTTTGAATTCAAATTCAACTATTTTGTCTGCCTATGTCACCGGAACTTGCCAGGAAAGCCAAGACCTCCCGTGCGCGAAGCGCGCGTGGGGAGCGTGCGCGTGAGGGCCTGAAGCAGGCGGCCCTTGTGGTGCTGGAGCGCGATGGCTACCACAAAATGCGCATCGCCGACGTCACCCAGGAGGCGGGTGTGGCCCAGGGCCTGTTCTATCATTATTTCAAGGACCTGAAGTCACTGACGCTGGAAGTGCTCACGGACTTCGCGATGGCCAGTAACGATCCCCTGCAAATTGAAAAAGACGTTTCGCGCGGGGACTGGTATGCCCGTATCTACGCCCACAACCTGGTGATCGTACGCAGCTATGCAAAGCGTCCGGGCGTGATGCGCTGCCTGTTGCAACTGGCGGATGAGGACGAGGCGTTTTCCGGCATGTTGCGGGAAAACTATCGCAACCAGTTAATGTGGCTGGTGGAGTTGATGCCCAAACTGTTTCCAAAGGCGCGCTTCCGGAAGCACCAGGCCTTGATGGTGGTGTACTCGCTTGCGGGTATCGGTGAGGGCCTGATGCGCGAATACTTCATCAACGAGAGCAAGACCCTGCGGGCCGCCCGCCTTACTGTGGAACAGTTCGCCGAATTGCTCACAACCATGTTTTACAGAGCGCTTTTCCTGCAAAACCCCGAGGAAAAGCAGCTTGAATACACTCGCAACCTGACCGCCATGGTCAAGCCAAACTGAGGAAAAACGTCATGGAATTTAGTTTTAGCGACGACCAGAATTCGATCCGCGAACTGGCGCACCAGATATTTACAGACCGCGCCAGCGACGAGTTTCTGCTGGCGTTCTCGCGTACAGGGGAGACCTACGATGAGACCCTGTGGCAAACGCTCGCGGAGCAGGGTCTGCTGAGCGTCGCGATTCCGGAATCTGCAGGTGGCAGTGGTTTTGGTTTGATCGAACTGTGCATCGTGCTGGAAGAGCAGGGGCGTCGGGTGGCACCGGTTCCGCTGTATGCGTCTGCTGTGCTGGGCGGCCTGCCGATCGCGGCGTTTGGCTCAGAAGCGCAGCAGCAGCGGTATTTGCCAGCGCTGGGAGCGGGCACGGCAA
Organism: Halioglobus sp.; assembly: GCA_020443325.1. Lineage (GTDB taxonomy): Bacteria > Pseudomonadota > Gammaproteobacteria > Pseudomonadales > Halieaceae > Marimicrobium. The sequence continues at coordinate 8,871 of JAGRIK010000101.1, read as the reverse complement.
AGTTCAGCGCGGCCATCGCAGAACTCGGTATGAATGCGGCGCTCGCTACCAACGTGACGGCGACGCGGGAACAGGATGGGTGGCGCCTGGATGGCCACAAGGCAGTAGTACCCGATGGCGCTGTGGCGGATTTTATCCTGGTCCCTGCGCTGGAGAGCGATGGCCAACAGACAATCTTCATTATTGATACCGGTGCGGCCGGTGTGAGCGTGCAGCCCGAGCAGGTTGGGCTGTCCGGTGAGCGCGCCGCCCACCTGACGCTGGACGGGGTCGCTGTCACCGATGATGCCGTGCTGGGGAACCCGGGGCAGGGTGCTGAGATATTGGAGTGGCTCGAGCAGCGCGCCAACGTCGCACACTGTGCACTGCAGGTGGGTGTCACAGAGGAGGCGATGAAGCGCACGGCGGCTTTTCTCGGCGAGCGCAAGCAGTTCGGTGTGCCGCTGGGCACGTTCCAGGCCCTGGCGATGCGTATGGCCGACTGCTATATCGATGTGGAGGGTATTCGCTCCACCTACTGGTTGGCGCTATGGCGTCTGAGCGAAGGGCTGGACGCCCGGGCCGAGGTGCGTGCCGCCAAATGGTGGGCCTGCGACGCCGCGCACCGTATTGTGTCCTCAACCCAGCATATGCACGGCGGTATTGGTGCGGATGTCGAGTACCCGATTCACCGATTTTTCCTGATGGCCAAGTTGATCAGCTATTCGCTGGGCAATGCCAGCCAGCAGTTGGCGCACCTGGGCCGGTTGCTGGCCGAGGACGACAGCCTGGGTTTCCGCGCGCTGGAGGTTTGAGACGTGACCGCGCGCATAAAGCCCCCGATGGAGCTGGACAACGCCTGGTGGTGGGAGATGGCCGCTGCGGGCAAGTTGGGTATCCAGCGCTGCCTCGGTTGCCAGACCCTGCGCCACCCACCGCGCCCGATGTGTGGGGAGTGTCACTCGCTGGACTGGGATGCGGTAGAGGCCTCCGGTAAGGGTGTGATCTGCAGCTATACGGTGCTGCGTCACCCGCAATTCCCCGGTTACGAATACCCGCTGATTATTGTGCTGGTGGATCTGGAGGAGGGCACGCGTGTGACCTCGCAACTGGTCGGCTGTGAACCCGAGGATGTGGATTTTGGGCTTCCCGTTGAAATGCTGATCCAGGAGGATCCGGACGGTTTCAAATTACCCGTGTTCAAACTGGCGGGGGCTGCCTGATGCCGATCTCCCTGAAAAACGAAACAGCCGTCGCCGGTATCGGGCTAACCGAATTCACCAAGAACTCCGGCGTATCCGAGCTTTCCCTGGCGGCGCAATGTATTAAAGCTGCCTGTGACGACGCGGGTGTCAGCCCCTCACAGATCGATGGCCTGGTGACGTATACCCTGGATACCACCGATGAAATCGAAGTGGCGCGCGCGGTCGGTGCGGGAGACCTGTCCTTCTTCAGTCGCATTAATTACGGCGGTGGTGCCGCCGTTGGGACCATCGCCCAGGCCGCGATGGCGGTGGCCACCGGCCAGGCCACTACCGTGGTGTGTTATCGCGCGATGAACGGCCGCTCCGGCAAGCGTATGGGGCAGGGTGTCTCCGGCGTGATCAGCAGCAGCGACCTGATTCACTGGTCCTGGTATACCCCCTACGGCATGCTGATACCGGGCTCCTGGATTGCGATGATTGCCAACAAGTATATGCACCAATACGGTGTGACGCGTGAGGACCTCGGGCGGGTCGCCATCTCCCAGCGCAATCACGCCCTGCGCAATCCCCGGGCCTACGGCTATGGCAAACCGCTTACGATGGAGCACTACCTGGAGTCGAAGCAGATCGCTGAACCGTTATGCCTGTACGATTTTTGCCAGGAGACGGACGGTGGCTGCGCGATACTGGTGACCAGCGCCGAGCGCGCGCGTGACCTGAAACAGAAACCGGCCGTCATCCGGGGTGTCACGCAGGCGTCGACCCGGGGCCAGGAACAGATGACCAGCTACTACCGGGATGACCTGCTGTCGCTGCCGGAAATGGAGCTGGCCGCCCGTCGCGTCTACGCGATGGCCGGGCTGGGCCCCGATGATATCGACGCCGCCTGTCTCTACGACGCTTTCACCTCGGAAATCATCATGCAACTCGAGAGTTTTGGTTTCTGCGGCATCGGCGAGGGGAAGGACATGGTGCGTGACGGTGCACTGGATATCGATGGCCGCCTGCCCAACAACACCCACGGCGGCCTCATTTCCGAGGGCTATATTCACGGTATGAACAATATCGCTGAGGGCGTACGCCTCATTCGCGGCGAGTCCACCGGCCAGCCGCCCAAAGCGGTAGAGCATGTATTGGTCAGCAGCGGGGTGGGTGTGCCCACGGGCGCGATGATTCTTGGACAGGCGGGATAGGGTTATGAGTGATCAGGCATTGCTGGCGCGTATCGATCGCCTGGAGTCGCTGGACGAGATCCGCCAGCTGGTGGCGAAATATTCCCTTTCGCTCGACATGCGCGACATGGACGCACACGTGAATCTCTTCGTCGATGACATTCGAGTGAGTCGCGACCAGGTTGGCCGGGCACACCTGAAACGCTGGCTGGACGATACGTTGCGCTTGCAGTTCACCGGTACGTCACACCATATCGGCAATCACATTATTGAATTTGAGGATCCCGACAGGGCACACGGTGTGGTCTATTCCAAGAATGAGCATGAGACGCCCTGTGCCGATGGCAGCAGCGAGTGGGTCATCATGCAGATGATTTACTGGGACAATTACGAGCGCCGCGATGGTCGCTGGTACTTTCGCCGCCGGTTGCCGTGTTACTGGTATGCCACCGACATCAACAAACCGCCGGTCGGCGACAACAAGATGCGTTGGCCGGACCGCGAAGCCTATGAGGGCGCCTACCACGAGCTCTGGCCCAGCTGGAAGACATTCTGGGCGAGCCCTCCCGATGGTAACGAACCGGAAGTAGCCCCGCCTGCGCCGCTGGAACAGTTCCTGCTCGGTATGCGCCGCGGCTCGCCCGACCCCAAAATACGCGTTCGATAATCGGACAGGCCAACCGGAGTTAACTATGGATCTCTTTGCACCCACCACGCTCGGCGCGCTGCAGCTTCGCAACCGGATAGTGATGGCACCAATGACGCGCAGCCGCGCCGCAGCCGAGGGTATGCCCACCGATGTGATGGTGGACTACTATCGCCAGCGCGCCGGCGCGGGGTTAATCATCTCTGAAGGTATCGCCCCCAGTGCTGACGGCCTGGGTTACTGTCGTACCCCGGGAATCTACAATGCGGCACAGGTCGACGCCTGGCGCGCCGTCACCGATGCGGTGCATGAGGCGGGCGGGACCATCGTCGCGCAAATCATGCATGTGGGCCGCGTGGGTAATGTCCTGAACAAGCCCGCCGGCAGCGAGACAGTCGCGCCCTCGGCAATCCGCGCCAACGGCGATATGTACACCGACCAGCAGGGGATGCAGCCTTTCGATGAACCCCGCGCGCTGGCGCTGGAGGAGATTGCCGCAGTCGTCGAGGACTATCGCAACGCCACCGCGAATGCGATCGCTGCGGGTTTCGATGGCGTCGAGTTGCACTGTACCAGCGGTTACCTCCCGGCCCAGTTTCTGTGTACGGGCACCAACCAGCGCAGCGATCGCTATGGCGGGAGCCCGGAAAACCGGGCGCGCTTCGTGCTTGAAGTCCTGGAGGCCATGGCGGGCGTTGCTGGTGCCGGGCGCGTGGGCATGCGCATCTGCCCGGACAACCCCTTCAACGACCTTCATGACGATGATCCGCAGCAGACGTTCGACTGCCTGTTGCAAAAGGTTGCAGCACTGGACCTGGCCTATCTCCACGTCATACGATTCCCGAAGGGCCGTGTCGACAACATCGCGCTCGGACGGCGCTATATGGCGGATCGCCTCATCGGCAACGAAAGCTATGACTTTGAGGAAGCGCAGAAGGCGGTCGCCGCAGGCGAACTCGCGGCCGTGTCGTTCGGCCGCAACTTTATCGCGAATCCCGATCTGGTGGAGCGCTGGCAGAATGGCCTGCCGCTTGCGACATTCGATCTGGCAAAGCTCTACACGCCGGGTGCTGAAGGCTATAGCACCTACCCGAACGCTACCCGCTGATGACAACCGATTATAACCGAGGAGCACCCCGATGCCGGTAACCCCAGTCGAACTAGCCAATACGAAAATCCTGATTACCGGGCCCACAGGACAGGTGGCGCTGCCGGTGGTGGAGCACTTCGCAAAAATTGCCGATGTGTACGCGCTGGCACGTTTTCGCAAGGCCGAGGATCGAGCATTGATCGAGGGCCTCGGCGCGACCGTGTTGCAGGCCGATCTGGCCGATGCCTCCTCCCTGGACGCAGTGCCTGAGGACTTCGACTATGTGCTCAACTTTGCCGTGGTGAAGAGCGGCGATTTTGATTATGACCTGGCCGCCAACGCCGAGGGCGTGGGCAACCTGATGACGCGATGCCGCAAGGCCAAAGCCTTCCTGCATTTTTCCTCCACCGCCGTGTACGAGTATGTCGGCCAGGAACCGCGTGCGGAAAATGCGCCACTGGGAGACAACCATCGCGTGATGTTTCCAACGTACAGCATCTCCAAGATTGCCGCTGAAACGGTGTGCCGCTTTGTTGCCCACCAGCAGAAGATTCCCACCACGATTGCGCGGCTGAGTGTGCCCTACGGTGATAACGGCGGCTGGATGTACTTCCATATGCTGATGATGCAGCAGGGCATACCCATTGACCTGCACCCCGACAAGCCCAATTACTACAATCCCTTACACGCCGATGACTACATCGAGAAAATCCCGTACCTGCTCGGCGCGGCGACCACCGAGGTGACCACCACGAACTTTGGCGGCTCGCAGAAAGTCAGCATTGAGGAGTGGTGCGCCTATATCAGCGAGTTGACCGGCTTTGAGCCAGCCTTCCAGGACAACCCCAAGGCCTTTGGCAGTTTGTGTATCGATACGGAGAAAATGCATTCGTTGATCGGGGAGACTAAAGTCGATTGGCGGGAAGGCGTGCGGCGGCAGTTGCAGAATCTTGCGCCTGATCTGTTGAAATAAGCTTTGTCGTAGATCGCCGGCGGGCTGTTCCGGGCTCATTCAGCTTGCTCAACTGAAACGGCCATTCGCCACTGAACGAGCCCGGAACAGCCCGCCTCACATCGTACCGCCACCGCGTTACTTGATCTACAGCAACCCGACAATTAGTCTGCACGGCTATCATCGATGCAGGACACCAGGGTTTCAGGCAAAACAGAGTAGAGGTAACGATGGCAAAGCTGACGTTTTTAGGCGCAGTTGAAGGTGTAACGGGTTCCGCGTACCTGCTGGAAGCCGGGGGTGCGAAGGTGCTGCTTGATTGCGGCCTTTACCAGGGGCGGCGCGAGGATGAAAAGGAGAACGAGGAGTCTTTTGCGTTCGATGTGCAGGCACTGGATTGCGTTGTCCTGTCCCACGCCCATCTGGACCACTCCGGGCGTTTGCCGAAGTTGACGGCTGAGGGCTTCACCGGCCCGATCTACATGACCAGCCCGACCTGTGAGTTGCTGGAAGTGATGCTCAAGGATGCTGCATCGCTGCAGCAACGGGATGTGGAATGGGAAAACAAGCGCAGGCGCAGGGCGGGAAAAGACGAGATTGAGCCTCTCTATACGCTGGAAGATGTTGAGGAGACATTGACGCAATGTGTCGGCTACGGTTACGGGCAGCGCAGGTCGATAACCGATGACATTGATGTCTGTTTTCGGGATGCCGGACATATTCTCGGGTCATCGATTGTGGAGCTCTTTATTACTGAGCGCGGTGCGCAGAAGAAGCTCGTTTTCTCGGGCGATCTGGGCAATAGCTGCGCCGCTCTGCTGGAAGATCCGGAGGTCGTGGAAAGCGCCGATGTTCTGTTGCTGGAATCCACCTACGGAGATCGCAACCATCGGCCGATGGCAGAAACGCTGGACGAGTTCGAGCGGATTGTCGAGGAAGCTTCTGAAAACGGCGGCAATATCCTGATTCCGTCTTTTGCAGTGGGGCGGACACAGGAGATTATTTTTCGGCTCGGGGAGCTTTACCAGAAAGGTAAGTTAAGGCAGCAGGCGGTATACCTGGATAGCCCGATGGCGATTGCAGTGACAGAAATCTACCACCGCTATCAGGATGTCTATAATGCCAAGGACGCCCGCACGATCAACCGCGGAAGAAGTACCAGTCTGCATTCGTTTCTTCCGGTGTTGCGCTACTCCACGACAACGGCAGAGTCCATGGCGCTCAACAGGATAGAGTCCGGTGCGATATTTATCGCGGGTAGCGGCATGTGTACGGGGGGGCGTATACGGCACCATTTCAAACACAATATCTGGAAAAAGAATGCGCATGTCATCATCGTTGGCTACCAGGCAGTCGGCACACCGGGACGCGCGCTGGTTGATGGTGCTAAAGTGTTTCGTATCGGTGGCGATGAAATATCCGTTCGCGCGAAAATTCACACGATCGGCGGTTTTTCAGCACACGCCAGCCAATCGCAGCTATTCGATTGGCTGGGGAATTTAGCAGCGTCGCGCCCGAGGCTCTATCTTGTGCATGGCGAAAGCGAGGCGAAAAGTGCTTTCCGGGAATTCCTGGCAGAGCAGGGCTGGGCGGCGGAAGTCCCCGGCAAAGGTGAAGTCATCACGTTCTGAACGTCGCGTTTGTATGCTATAGGATTAGACCCGCATGGTAAGGCAAGTGAAACCCGCAACGGAAGGTTCAGGCTCCCCGACATACAAGTTGGCCTATACGGATGAGGAGTTCATGTTGCGCGATGAACTTCTTTCGGTTCGGCTGCAGTTGGAGTCGCTCAAGCCTGACATATTGCAGAATGAATACGGCGTTCATTCGACAGTGGTGATTTTCGGCAGTTCGCGTATCCCGGACCTGGAGACTGCAACTGGGCAATTGCAGAACGCGCGGGCCTGCGCAGCGTCAAGCCCGGAGGATGCTGTATTGGCTCGCAAGGTTAAAGTCGCTGAGCGCGTAGTCTATGGCAGTCGCTATTATGACGAGGCGCGAGAATTGGCAAGACTGATCACGGCCGATGCGCTGAGTGGAAGCCAGTCTGAACTCACCGTCGTTACCGGAGGCGGGCCCGGTATTATGGAAGCCGCCAACCGGGGCGCGATGGATGCCGGTGGAAAAAGTATCGGCCTGAATATCGTTTTACCCTTCGAGCAGCGGCCCAACCCCTATGTCACACCAGAGCTCTGCTTCCAGTTTCACTACTTTGCCATTCGCAAGATGCACTTCCTGAAGCGCGCAAAAGCGCTGGTTGCATGCCCCGGAGGTTTTGGTACGCTCGACGAGTTGTTTGAGACCCTCACGCTCATCCAGACACGCAAAATGGCGGCGCTGCCGGTTGTGCTGCTGGGACGTGAATTCTGGGAGCGAGTAGTCGATTTTGAATTGCTGGTGGAGGAGGGGGTGCTGGGCGAGGAAGACCTTTCGCTCTTTCATATGGTTGATTCGGCTGGGGAGGCCTGGGAGATTATTCGGGCAAGCTATCTTGCTCGCCAGTCCAGCGGCCAAGCGGCCTTCGCCGGTCCTTCGACGGCGCCGGATTAATGTATTGTCGATTAAGGTAGCGATAACTACCTTGTTGGCTCTGGTACTATGCTGACACAAGGTTTGCGTGTGCGGGGGATGTAATGAGGGTAAGTGATTATTTGACACGTGATGAAGTAGCCTACTTCACGGCCAGGAGCGACTGGCAGGCGGCGCGGATGGTGCTGCAAAACTGGCTCTTTATCGCGGCCATATTTGCTGTGGCAGGCGCCTGGCCCAACCCGCTGACGATTGCGGCGGCGGTGATCCTGCTGGCGGGGCGCCAACTCGCCCTGTCCGTCCTGATGCACGACTGCGGCCATCGCACCCTGTTCCATTCTGCGCGACTGAACGATGTGGTCGGCCAGTGGCTGTGTGCGCTGCCGGTGATGAATGACCAGCCTTCCTATGCACGCGGACACCTGGAGCACCACCGCAAGGCCGGTACTGCGGAAGATCCCGACCTTTCCAACTACCAGGCCTACCCGGTCTCGCTCGCCAGTTTCCGGCGCAAGGCCTTCCGTGACCTGACCGGCCAGACCGGCTTCAAACTGATGTCCTATATCTTTCGCGGTGCATCGGGGGTGATCTCGAATGAGAAACGCGAGTCGGCGCTGCCCTTCGTGCAGCAGTTGCTGGTGCAACTGGTGTTATTCCTGGTGTTGGCCGCCTTTGGCATTGCCTGGACGTTTATTCTCTGGGTAGTGGCCTATATGACGGTGTTTATGTTCATTATCCGTGTGCGGCAGATCGCCGAGCACGCGGCGGTACCGAACCTGTTTGATCCGGATTCACGGTTAAACACGCGTACTGTCGACGCGCCGTGGTGGCAGCGCGTGATCTTCGCTCCCTGTGGTGTGAACTTCCATATGGAGCATCACTTCATGGCCAGCGTCCCCTGTTACAAGCTGAAGGAACTGCGGGAGCACTTACGCAGGCGGCACGCGCTGGACGGTGTGCCCGAGTTTCATGGCTATGGGCAGGTACTGCGTCATGTGGTGATCGCCTGACTACCCCATCTGGGGTGGGCGCGACGCACTTGCCTTCTGCGCGGCAAGGAAATTTGGAATTCAACTGCCGCAGGTGTTGTTCCATTATTAATAGCTGATATGATTGGGCACAATCAGGCTTGGCTCAGTCGCTATTGGGAGTCAACCCACCAGTGCTGCAATGTGGCACCGTTGGGCAGCAAATCGTGGAGGCCAGAACTCCGCAACGAGGCCGTTAAATAACAAATTGGCAGCAGGTGCCCTTATATCCGCTACACTCTCAGAGTGAACCTGGAATTGTAAACGTTT
>JAGRIK010000100.1 GCA_020443325.1 Halioglobus sp. | reverse complement strand
CAGCTGAAGGCAGAGTTCAGCGGTGACGTGTTCCTGGTGACACAGAATGTCGATGACCTCCACGAGCGCGGGGGCAGCAAGAAGGTTTGAAATATGAAAGGGGAGTTGAACAGAATGATGTGCCAGGATTGTAATCGCGCTCTGCCAGTCCCCGGGGACTATGACGGCAGCAGCCGCTGTCCGCAGTGCAGCGCGGCGGGAAAACTGCGCCCGGACATCGTCTGGTTCGGGGAAATTCCCTACCACATGGAGACCATACTGGAAAAGCTGCGTCGCTGTGACCTCTTCATTGCCGTGGGTACTTCCGGTGTCGTTTATCCCGCTGCCGGTTTCGTGCAGGAAGCGCGCGCAGCGGGTGCCCGGACAATCGAAATCAACAGGGAAGTCAGCGAGGTCGCTGGCTTCTTTCACCAGCAGCGCTGCGGAATGGCCACCAGGGAAGTGGCCGCACTGGTGGAGGAATTGCTGGCGGAGTGATCCTTGCGCACAGCTCGGTCACGGCCATTTCCGTAGGGGGAGGTGGCTTGAAGGGGCCTGCTAACCCTCCTCGACGTAGAGCTTCAACTCCTGTCCCGGTTTCAGGTAGGCGCCCGGATCCAGCGCATTCCAGTCGATGATGTCGTCAACGGAGACGTTGAACTTGCCGGCAATTCGGGACAGCGAATCACCCTCACGGACCATGTAGCCTTGCGGGGGATGGGCCTCGTGATTGCCGTCAGGGATTTTCAGCACGTCTCCCGCGCGGATCTTGCTGCCTTCAATGCTGTTAATATCCTGCAGTACCTCTACATCAACATCAAAGGCCCTGGCAATCCGGGCGAGGCTGTCGCCCGGTTTAATGCGATAGGTGTTCCACTGCACAAGTTGCTCGGGACTGAGTGTAGCGATATTGGCTTCCAGGCGATTGGCGTTTTCGACGGGTACCAACATCTCGAACGGTCGACCCGGCGAGAGCGTCTCGCGCAGTTGGCCGGGATTGAGTGCGCGAAGTGTCTCCAGGTCAACGCCGGCGAGTTTGGCGGCCTTCGACATCGGTAATGGCCTCCCGATTTCAACCACCTCGAACGAGGGCGCGTTCTCCACAGCCGGCAGCTCGACATCGAAGCGCTCCGGCTCTGCCACAATCTGTGCCAGGGCGATCAATTTCGGAATATAGTCAGTGGCCTGTTTTCGCAGTTTGAGCGACCAGTAGTCCGTGCTGAGTCCCTTCGCTTCATTGGCCTTGCGTGCGCGCATGATATTCCCTTCACCCGTGTTGTATGCGGCGATGGCTAGGAACCAGTCCTTGTCAAACTGCTCGTAGAGTGTCTCGAGGTAGTCCAGCGCTACGGTGGTGGAATCGCGGACGGACTTGCGACCGTCGTAGGAGGAGTTCTGCTTGAGTCCCAGGTGATCGCCGGTCGCCGGCATTATTTGCCACAGTCCGGCGGCACCGGAGTGAGAGGCGGCAAACGGATCCCAGTCGCTCTCTATCATGGGTATGAGTGCGATCTCCATTGGCATATTGCGTTTTTCTACCTCTTCAACGATGTAGTAGAGGTAGTTGTCAGCCCTGCTGGCCACTTCGGGGACGTGATCGACATGCTTGAGATAGGCGTCCCGAGCTTTGTCAATCCGGACACTCTTGGTTTCCTGCCAACTCATCTCCTTTCGCATGCGCTCCCACACATCATCGGGCTTCGCCTCCGCCTTTACTTCGTCTTTGGCTGGGTTGGAATGGGTTTCCTTCACTACCGGTGGAGGCGGCGCAGGAGGGGGGACATCACTTTCGGGCGGTGGCGGGACAGCGCTATCCTCCCCGGGCGAGTCGGGAGCGGGGGTTGCAGGTGCAGCGGCAGCAGTTTCTTCGGAGGTAGCAGGCGCGGCTGTTGCAATCGTCTCTGTGGGTGGTAGTGGAGCGCTTTGCGTCTGGCATCCAGCCTGCAATACAAGGCTACAAATGACTAAAATATATGGCAGTAACTTGTTGATATATCTGATATTTGACGCCATTTTTTCAGGGCGTTTCAGCCCTTTCATGGCGCGCAAACTCGCAGATTCAACATGCGAGCACACGACAGGTAAAGTGAGCTTCATCCGGAGCCGGGGCCTCATCCTGGTGCAAGGTCCCGCCCATAGTGTCGGTAAGCATGGCTGGGGCCTTGAGGTTCATCATGAGTTACGTTCCAATCAGGAGAAAATACAGTAGTATGAGCAACTTCTATAACAGGCAATAAAGCGGAGTAACCTGCGGCACCTGGCGCAGGGAAACCACCTTGTAATGCGGCGTGATTGTATCGATATTTTGACCCGACTGGAATCCTGGTATGCACATGACAACGGCCAGTATCTGCTGGACGAGATACGTGGCGCTGTGCAGGATTTACTTGACACATCATTCGGCTACCATATTTTGCAATTGGGCGTCAGCGGCGGGCGCCCGCTTTGCAACGACAGCCCCATCAATCATCGACTGTTCTGCGCCCAGGGCACAGCAGAAGGCGTCGGGCTGGTCGCGCTCCCCGAGGAGTTGCCGCTGGAGAGCGACAGCGTCGATACCATCATCGCACACCACTGCCTGGAGTTCGCGGATAATCCGCACCAGGTCCTGCGCGAAATACAGCGTGTACTGACCCCCCAGGGACAACTGCTGGTGGTGGGTTTCAATCCTTACAGCCTGCAGGGGTGTAACACCCGCTTTCGCGGCATTATGCGCGACCCCCTGTGGGCCAGACACCAGCCCGTGAGCGAGCATCGCCTGACGGACTGGCTGCATTTGCTCGGTTGCGAGGTACTGGATACGCGGAGACTCTATACCGTGCCACCGCTGGGTCAGGGGCGACTGCGGCGAATCGTTGCTCGCTGCGACCAGTGGATTGCGCGATTTAATCTACCCTTCGGCGGCGTGTATGTCCTGCATGCGACCAAGCACACGGCAGGGTTGAATCGGCCACGTCGGCCGTTACTGGCTGGCAGGACGCGGCTGATCGGGCTGGTCACCAATCCTGCACCGGTACCCACGCCTTCCCCGCGGTCCGGCTATTTGCAGGTGGCGATGTCACGACAAAAAGGAAACATAGCAGCTTGAAAAAAGTGGAAATTTATACGGACGGCGCCTGCCGGGGGAACCCCGGGCCAGGAGGGTGGGGTGCGCTGTTGCGTTATGGTGATGTCGAGCGTGAGTTGTTTGGTGGCGAGGCGGAAACCACCAACAACAGAATGGAACTCATGGCGGCTATCGAAGCACTCAGGGCGCTCTCTGTTCCCTGTAGCGTCGATCTCACTACCGATTCAGTATATGTGAAAAATGGCATCACGAGCTGGCTGGAGAACTGGAAAAAAAAAGGGTGGAAAACCTCGGCGCGAAAGCCTGTAAAAAACGTGGATCTCTGGCAGTTACTCGATGAGCAAAACCAGCGGCACGAGGTGCGCTGGCACTGGGTGAAAGGACATAGTGGCCACGCGGAGAACGAAAGGGCAGACCAATTGGCCAACAGGGGTATCGACGAGTTGTGATACCCGACAGCGCAATACATCCAGGAGGATAAATCCGACGTGAGACAGATCGTACTCGATACAGAAACCACCGGGCTTGAAGTTTCCCAGGGGCATCGCATTATTGAAATCGGCTGCGTCGAGTTGATCAATCGCAAGCTCACTGGCAATCATTATCACCAGTACATCAATCCCCACCGTGAAATCGATCAGGGCGCGATTGAGGTACATGGTATCACCAACGATTTCCTGGCCGACAAACCGGCGTTCGAGGCGATCTCGGCGGCCTTTATTGAATTCGTGCAGGGCGCGGAACTGGTCATCCACAACGCGCCTTTTGATATCGGCTTCCTGAATGCCGAACTACAGCGTGTGGCGGGTAGTACCACACCACTGGATGAACTCTGCACGGTCACAGACACCCTGGTGATGGCGCGCTCCAAACACCCCGGGCAACGCAACAGCCTTGATGCTCTTTGCCAGCGCTATACTGTGGACAATTCACAGCGCGATTTGCACGGCGCGCTGCTGGATGCCGAGATCCTCGCCGATGTCTATCTCGCAATGACCGGCGGCCAGACCGCGCTGCAGCTCTCTGACTCAGGTACCGATAACGACGGGCAGGCGCTTTCCGAGCAGATTGTGCGACTCGCCGCCAGTCGTACACCATTACCGGTTATAAAAGCCAGTGCCGAAGAGATTGCGGCCCATGAGGCACAACTGCAGGATATTGCTAAGGCCAGCGGCGGCAAAGTCCTGTGGCGCGGAAATACCGCACTGTCGCCGAATGAAGCAGCGGCTGAACAGCAGGGTTAGATGCAGGGGGTGCCTTAGTGGCGTGTTGAAAAAGTCTCTGGCGAGCGCAGGACCGGGGGGAAAACTAACCGAGATGAAAACTGGGGCTTTTCCGCCTCCTGGGAAGTGGCTTTGTAGGGCGGTTGCGGATGGACAATGTGTTTCTCAGTCGCTCCACGTGATTCGCTTGGTGAGAAACACAATGACCATCCGCAACCTCAGTGCACACCATTCGACTAGATCAAAAAAGTGCACTATTCAT
>JAGRIK010000099.1 GCA_020443325.1 Halioglobus sp. | reverse complement strand
TGCTTCAACGAGCAGACTGTCTGACCCTGCGTTAGCTGCGCACTCACTCTACCCCTGAACGCAAACGCCTTCGCGACAAATGCGCCAGGGGTGTTGAAACCTTGCACAGGTCACAACCTGAGGCAATTGTGCGGCAATTGGGTATCTACCCTTTGCATCTGTCGCTAGAATATCCTGAACCGTAAAACCGAGTTGAAGCAACGCCCCAATACACGCCTGAGAAACTGAAACATCCAGACGATAAAATAATAGAGAACGGAGCAGGCAGAGCGTGACGAGCTTTGAGGGATCAGTATTCACGAATAAGTACTTCAGGCTATCGCTGGGCTTGCTGCTGGGTGCTGCGCTGCTTTACCTCAGCGTCAGGAATGTCAGCTGGATCGAGGTCAAGAGCGAGTTCGAAAGCATCGTTTACGGCTGGATTTTCCTAGCCCTTATTTTGTACTGGATCGAACTCACGCTGCGGATAGCCCGGTGGCGAATCCTGCTGTCGCAACTGAAACCCCCCGTACTTAAGTATCACATTGTCCTGGCCTTCCTCTCGGGCTATGCGGCAAACAATGTATTACCGGCAAAATTGGGTGAAGCCTTTCGCGCCGACCTGCTGGGCAGGCTTGCGAGCGTTTCCAGGCTTTCGGCATTCGGCTCGATTATTGTAGAGCGCCTTCTGGATATGGTTGCGATACTGGGCATGGCCGCCTGGGGACTCGTGTTCGTTACAACCACTCATCTCGACATTCTGGAAGAAGTCAACCAGGGCCTCGCGATACTGGTAGCGCCGGTTGCGCTGCTGGTGCTGGCGGTATATTTCCTCGTGGCGAAGCAGGAGAATCCCCTCAACATCAAACTGAAAACCCTGAGTGTCAAAATAAAAAACCTGATACACGGATTGCATGCCCTTGAAGACACCTCGAGCTACCTTAAACTACTCGCCAGCACCCTGATAATATGGACGCTCAATTGCCTGGCAATCTGGTCAATCATGATGTCCCTCAACATTCATCTCAACCTGAACCAGACGCTGTTACTCATCGGGCTGACGGGGATTTCTGCGGCGATACCCGCCGCGCCTGCCGGTATCGGAACCCTCCAGTATGCGTTCCATATCACGGCCGTGTTGTTTGATTTTTCCGCTTCAGCGGCGCTCGTCGCCTCGGCCATCGTGCAGATTGCACTGCTGGGAAGTGCGAGTCTCGTGGGCGCTTTTACCTACAGTTACGCGGTGTCCCATCACCTGCTGCCGGACAAGGGAGTTAATCCGTGATCGACGGCCTTGTCAGGAAAACGCGTTTCACCTCCTTCGACGGGACACTCAGTCTATGCACTGAGCACCAGCGGCCAGATCGCTTTTCGCACCTGGAATCACCTGACCGAACAGCCTTCCGAATTCCCCGGGGCGGCGGGTATGCCTACTCAGCTGCCAGTTTCGGCGGACACTCGCTGGTGCAGGAAATGACGAGCTTCAATCGGTTTCTCGAGTTTGACCCGGTGCAACTCACACTCAAGCTGGAAGCGGGCGTGCGCCTTATCGATTTGATGGAGTGGGCATTACCGAGAAACCTGCACTTTCCGGTCTTGCCCGGCTACCCGTTGATTACGGTAGGTGGTTGTGTCGCAGCGGACGTGCACGGCAAGAATCCCCACAAGGATGGCACCTTCTCGGACTGGGTAAAACAACTGACGCTGTATCACCCGCAACACGGCTATATAAGCTGTTCACCCGACGAACACCCTGATCTCTTCAGTATGACCTGCGGGGGATACGGCTTGACGGGAGTGATTACCAACGTAACCCTGCAATTGGCCGAACTCCCGGCGCCGGCGATAGCGCTGGCCCGGAAACGGGTTTGCAGCCTGTCGGAGGCGAACGATTGCCTGTCTTCCCAGGATAGCGATATCGCGTACAGCTGGCATGACGCCTCACCGGGTGCCAGCTTTGGCCGCGGTATTGTGTTCAACGGCAGCTGGTCCCGGACGACACAGCAGCCCAGGCCATTGACCTTTCGCCCGATGACGGCCGACAGCCGGGCGAGACTTCCCTTCTCGGCCTGGAATGGCCTGACCGCGCGGGTCGCGAATGCAGCGGTACTGCTACAGAATCGCTACCAGAACGACGTTTCAGAAACGGGTATCCTCGCGGCCTCTTTCCCGTTTGCATCCAACATTTACTTTCACACGTTGTTTGGGAAACCGGGGTTACGGGAAACGCAGTTTCTTGTGAGCGAAGCCAAGATGGGTGACTGTCTGGTGGCGCTGGAAAAACTGATCCGTGACACAGCCGCACCGACTATGATGTTGTCCCTGAAGCGCTTCAGGGGCACGCAGAAATCACTGAGCATGTCGGGAACCGGATGTCTCGTCGCGCTGGACTGTTACCGCAACGAAAAAACGGATGCGTTCCTGCGTCAGCTGGACCAATTGCTCGTGGATATGGGCGGGCAAATCAATCTCTCAAAAGATTCCAGAATCTCGCAAGAAGTCGCCGAACTGGCCATCTCCAGTTTCGCCGGGTTTAAAGAGCGCCTGTTTGAGTACGATAAAGAGCGCATCATGCGCTCTGAACTGTCGCACAGGCTGGGCCTGCTATGACCTATATTATTGTAGGCGGTTCTTCCGGCCTGGGACGGGCCCTGGCGGAGAAATTTGCATCACAGGGCTGCGAGTTGGTGCTCGTTTCCCGCGACATCAGGGACACCGCTGCTTTAGCCGCTGATATCGCCATCAGGCACGGTGTAAAGGTCAGCCCCGTCGCGATGGACCTGGGTTGTAGCCCACTGACTTTCGATGCCATTGACCGTGTGCTGAGCGATCATCTCCCGCTCAAGGGCCTGTTGCTACCGGCCGGCATCAACGACGACGATGACGAGGTAGGGCTTGGCGCTGAAAAGCTGGGATTTATTACGCGGGTTAACTACCTGGCTCCGTGCGAATTACTGAACCACTACCTCCCGCTGCTGGTGGCAAATTACGGCATTATCGTCGGTTTTGGCAGCGTCGCTACGGCAAGGGGCAGGACCAGGAACGCCGCATACGCTGCGGCAAAAAACGCGCTGGCATCATACTTCGAGAGCCTGGCTCATTACGGGGCAGATCGCGGGATATCCTGCCAGTACTATATTCTCGGCTACCTGGATACCAACCTGGCGTTCTCACAAAACCTGCTGTTTCCACGCGCCGCGCCGGACAGGGTAGCTAACGTTGTCTACAGCAAACGGTTGACGAATGGCACCTATTTCCTTCCCCGCCTCTGGTATATCCTTTATCGTGTTATACAGTTTTTGCCCTGGGCAATTTTCAAGCGACTAACGTTCTGACACTATGACCGAAGATAAACCGAATATCAGCCTGTTTTTCCCGGTATACCATGATGAAAAAACGGTTCGTGTTGTGGCCAACCGTGCGCTGGAACTGCTGGAGGAAGTCGCCGACCAATACGAAGTCATCATAGTGAACGATGGCTCACCCGACGCCTCCGGCGAGATTGCGGATCAACTCGCCGCAGAGCACAGCGCGATTAAAGTCGTGCATCACCCTGAAAACCGCGGCTACGGCGCCGCCATGCAAACAGGGATTGCCACTTGCCAGTACGACATCATCTGCATGATCGACGGGGATAATGAATACGATGTTTTCGATCTGAAGAAGATGCTCGCGGTGCGCCAGTACTACATGCTTATTATCGCTTTTCGCTATCGGAAGCTTTACTCCACGAAACGGATTTTTATCTCCTTTGTCTACAACGCCGTCCTGAGGCTGATATTCAAAAGTCCGTTTCGAGACATTTCTACGGGTATACGACTCATCAATCGCGCGATACTCGATGATATCCAGCTGACCTCAAACAGCCCGTTCATAGGCGCCGAGCTCACACTCAAATCGATGCTTCGCGGTTTCCCGGTGGGTGAGGTCGGGATCCAGACCTTCCCGAGAAATTTCGGGCAGAGTTCGGCAACCTCGCTGAAAAACATTATGGCAACCATCAGCGACATAAGGCGGATTCGTAAAGAAATATTCTCGGACTCCTATGATATGCCCGAGGGGCGCACGCGGGGCTAGCATTCGTATATGGAAGATCTCGCAAAACTGTATAAAATCCGCTTCTCCGATAGAGAGCGCATCCAGAAGGACAGGGTCTGGAAGGTTCTGTGCGAGGACTATTTCCAGCAGTTTGTCGATGAGTCTTCCACTGTCCTGGAACTCGCCAGTGGCTACGGGGAATTCATCCGGCATATTTCCGCCGCCAGGAAAATTGCGGTAGACCTGAACCCGGATTCCGGAGCCTGCCTTCGCGGGGACGTCGAATTTCACCTTGGCAGCGCCACGGACCTGTCCATGCTGGCGGACAATTCCGTGGACGTTTGCTTCAGCAGCAATTTTTTTGAACACCTGCCCAGCAAGGAGGTCATGGACCAGGTGTTATCCGAGGCCGCGCGGGTGCTGAAACCCGAGGGTATCTATCTCGCGATGCAGCCGAACCTGCGATGCGAACCGGGCCGGTACTGGGACTATTACGATCACGTGCTGCCGCTTACTCACCTGTCATGTCGGGAAGCCTTTGCGAAGGCGGGCTTCGACGTCACCCACCTTGTCGATCGATTCATCCCCTTTAGTACCGACTCCAAACTACCGCAACATCCGCTGCTGGTAAAAATGTATTTGCGGATACCCCTGTTATGGCGCCTGCTGGGCGGCCAATTTGTGATTATTGGTCGTAAATCCGTAAAGGCGGCCTAATCAAAATACCGCCATGAAACTCTGTAGCACGAAGAGCCCGTTGTCATACAATCACTCCGCAACTGGCGTCGGATTTTCACAGTGAGGAAGTGGCTTACAGGGTGGAATATATATTCCCATAGCGATAGCTTCCTGAACAATCGCATTCGATTCCTCTACAGGCCTGGCAAACACCAAAAATATGTTCGCGTTAAACTGGTTGTATCGTACTTTCAGGTCATGCTCTAGCGGAGCCACGAAGTGATAAAAAGTCCATGCCCAGTTCAAACAGGCGAGCAAAACGATCACAGGTAGCGCATACGACCTGAAGACCTTTACCCTCAGTTGCAACAGTAAGGTGAGTGTGCACAACAACATGACCGACAGAAATGTGTACCTTGAATCCAGAATATAATCCGGGACTAATGTTCTCGCTCTTCCTAACGTCACAGCAGCGGCTGTGGCGACGATAAACCAGCAGCACAGCACCAGTCGAATATCTTCATGTTTGAAAAACCTGATCGTGACATACAGTAAGACCGCCAGCATACAGAGACCAAAGGTTGCCGCCGCTGGTGTGCTGGAATCAACGATTGCGCTACCCAGAATAACTAAAAACCAGCTGCCATAACGTTCGAGGACGACGCCAGGAGACATGTCAAATAGTACGTCTGGAAAGAATAAAACTACTTCGGCAGATTTCAAATCGGAATAGTAGGCCGAAATTTGCGGAGCGCCTATACGCCAAAGCAGGAGAGTGACAATCGCGAGAAGAAACCACACTGCTGGATATACCATCGGTCTATTTCTGATCACCACGGACTGATGAAGCAAGCTGGCGAGGCCCATTAGCCAGACGATCTGGCCAGCCGCAAAAGTGAGTGTAGAAAGCACACAAAATACGGCAGCGAGTGCCAGTTTCAGCGGTGTCACCTTGTGAAGGACAAACAGGCATGCAAACGCATAAAGAAATACATAAAAGTAGGCGAAAGCTGCCTGACTCCATAGAACTATCATAAAAAACCTGATGTGGAGTAATAGCAACGCGGAAACCAGGAGAAATACCCAGCGATACTCTTCATCCCTGACATGCAAGTAAAACAACAGGAGGATCAGAGGCAATGCGAGGTTGGCCAGAAGCGCGAGTGTATGAAAATTCATCTCTCCTTCGATCAGGTACGCCCCGTAAACCAGTATTCGTGTGGCACTGGTACGATGATCGGCATGCCAGCCGAACACTTGCTCTAACGCCCCCCAGAAGGTATCAGCTTTTTCCACCAGAACGACAAAATTGAGTAAATCATAAACGCCATCCTGGTACGGGACATTGATAGCGTGGCTATTTACGAACCAGAAGAAATGAACAATCACTGCAAAAAATGCGAACATGGGCAACCAGCGCAGAAACAGGCCAGAAGCAAATCGTGATAAACGGGAAGATTCCATCGCGGGGAAGAGTATCCTGCCCATATGTGTTTTGACAAGAGAAATACCCTGTCACAAAAATCCAGAACGTTTAACCTTTATTTTATATCGAACTTGAGTAGCACCTGCGTCCATCTTAATGGTGCGGAATTGCCACAAGTCGATAGAGCGCTTTCTTAGACGGGCTGCGGAGACTACGGGGAAGCGCCCCTAACAGATATCGCTACGACAATTCTCCAGCCAGCGAAAAAACCGACAGCAGGAAAAACCCACAGGTAATCGTCACCATCGACAGCAGCGTTGTCAGCACCACGATATTCGCTGCCAGTGTGCCGTCGCCACGTGCGGCGACTACCATTACATGACTGGAGGCCGCCACGGGAGTAGCCAGCAACAGGAACATCACACCCAGTTGCTCATCGCGCACACCGATTGACCAGGCCAGCAGAATGCTGAGCAGCGGCGCAACACAAAGCCGCCACAGTGTCGCCTCCCATGTCAGTGCGCCTGCCTTGTACAAACGCGAGAAGTTCATCGAGGCGCCAATACACACCAGTACCAGCGGCAGGAAAAAAATCGACAGGCCGGAGCCAATGGGACGCAATACGTCAGGCACCGGCAGCCCGGAGATTGACAGACAGACACCCGCACTGATGCCTATGATCAGCGGGTTGCGCGCGATGCCCACCAGCACACTACGCATCGTAGTACTGGTACCAAGCGTGGTGTTCAGCACCAACACGGCGAGAACATTATACAACATGGTCATCAGCGCAATCGGTAGCGCTGCCAGCACGGTGCCCCGCTCTCCATAAGCAGAGAAGGCCAGCGCCATGCCAACAATCGCAAGATTGGAGCGAAACGCGGCCTGCACAAAGATACCGCGCTGCGCCAACGGGTGACCGCGCCATCGGGAATAGAGCGTACTCAGTACGACCGTTAACAGCGTCGCCAGCACACCTGCCAGCAGGTAGCGCGCACTGCCCAATCCCGAATAATCCACCTGTGCTGCTCCGGCAAACAGCATCAGCGGCAAACCGAACATAAACGCGAAGCGCGACAGTTTGTCGTTAAGGGCCTGCGACAGGACGCCCAGCCAGTTGAACAGCATACCCAGCACCAGCCAGCCGAAGGTGGGCAAGGACACCGCCAGGGCATCCCGAAACAGCGCCAGAGCGTCACCAAAAGACATGGGTCAACTCGAACAAATCATTCTGCAAGACAGGCACCGTCGCAGACCATTCCGTCAGGCCAGTTCAACCAGTGTCTCACCGAGGGCGCCAAGCAAACTATCTATCTGCTCCCTCTCGATCACAAATGGCAGGCCCAGTGATATCACATCCGCGCCGTAGCGCACGTAGAACCCTTTTTCCCACATGCGCATGGCGACCTCAAACGGCCGCCGCGCCGGCTCGTTGGGAAAGGCTTCCAGTTGCACTGCACCCGCAAAACCGAAGTTGCGAATATCGCTCACATGCGGTGCGCCCCGGAGTTGATGCAGGCCCTCTTCAAAATACGGAGCAAGGCTTGCCACACGCTGCGGCAGTTCCTCTCGTTGCAACAGCGCGAGCGCAGCACTGGCGGCGGCACAGGCCACCGGATGGCCCGAATAGGTATAGCCGTGGGGGAACTCGAGCATATAATCCGGGCCGCCTTTCTCCATGAAGGTCTGGTAGATCTCTCCCGTGGCGACGACCGCGCCCATCGGAATCACACCGTTGGTCAACTGCTTCGCCAGAGTCAGGATGTCCGGCACCACACCGAACACTTCCGCCGCCGTCAATCCGCCGCACCGCCCCAGGCCAGTAATAACCTCATCAAACACCAGCAGGATATCGTTTGCCGTACATATCTCGCGCAGGCGCTGCAGGTACCCCACCGGCGGCGGAATAACCCCGCCGGAACCAATCACCGGCTCAACAACCACAGCCGCAATATTGGACGCGTCGTGCAACGCGATCATATCAATCAGCTCATCCGCCAACTCCACGCCTTTCTCCGGCATCCCGCGGCTGAATACATTACCGGGCAACAACGTGTGCGACAGGTGATCCGCTTCGACACCCTGCCCAAACAGCTTCCGGTTCGCGCCGATACCACCCACGGATATACCGCCATAATTAACGCCGTGATACCCCCTGCCCCGCCCGATAAAACGCGTCTTGCCAGGCATCCCCTTCTGGCGCCAGTAGGCCCGCGCCATCTTCATGGCAGTATCGACACACTCCGAGCCCGAGTTGGTGAAAAACACATAGTCCAACCCTTGGGGCGTCAGCGACTTGATCGTGTTGGCAAGCTCAAACGCACCAGGATGCCCAAATTGAAATGACGGCGCAT
>JAGRIK010000098.1 GCA_020443325.1 Halioglobus sp. | reverse complement strand
GTGCTCGGTCGCCGGTGTATTGCCCTGTGCGCCCTCAGCAGGGTCATCCCCGCACGCCTGTAGCAGCGTCAGTAGCGGGAGGATCAGTAGCGCACAGTGGCTGGCACGGATAGAGGGCATGAGTCTTCTCCTGAGTGAGTCCTTGCTTCGGGCGATAGGGAGCACATGGACACTAGCAGTTCACCGCAGTGTCCTCAAGGTGAGCGGTGACCTGTTCAATGGCATTTACTCGCCGTTGGCTGCATTATAGGCTACCGCGTTGGACGGGAACGCCCCTGTAACACTGCTGTACCACGGAGCTGCAATAGTATGAATGTTACCCTGTTTGGTGCCACTGGCAGCCTGGGCCAGGAGTGCCTGAAACAATGCCTTGAGGCGGGCCATACCGTGACGGTGTTGGTGCGAAGTCCGAGTAAATTACCACCGGCGCTGCGAGACAGCATCACCGTTATCGAGGGTGATGGACTGGTGGCGGATGATGTTGCGCGCGCGCTGCCACCCGGCACTGATGCGATCCTGTTCGCTGTCGGCGTGGATGAGAAAACGTCACCACCCGACCTGTGCACCGATGTCACCCGGCATATACTGGCTGAGATGCGTCGACAGCAGATACCAAGGCTGGTGTGGTGCGGTGGCGGCAGTAATCTTCGGCCGGAGGATGTAGTGACTTTCGGCGCCCGCTTTGTGCGCTGGTATTCCGAGGTGTTTCTCAAGCACCGGCACACCGATAAGGAACACCAGTTGCAGTTGCTGGATGACAATACCGATTTGTGCTGGATCGGTATTCGCCCGCTGCAAATGAAAGCGGGGCCCAGGAAAGGCATCTATCGATTGGGATACAACGCCTTCAGTGGCCTTTCCAGCATTTCCTTTGCCGACTGCGCACACGCGATGGTCAACATGCTCGAAGACGATACCTGGGTGGGGAGGGTACCCGTTATCCAGTACTGAAGTCGCTGTTGTTCCCGGCAGTGCCATGTGTGTCCAGGCAGGAGGTAGTAGTTAATGTCGCATCCGGCGAGTTCGATGAAAGCCTGTATCAAGGAATATGATCAACAGCAGGAGTACTTCTTCGCGGAAGGGTGTTTCATTACCGAGCTGTCAAATTCCAGCGATGACCCCGAGGTGTCGATTGCCCGCGCGCGACTGGAGCCGGGTAAGACCACGCGCTGGCATCACTTGAGAGGTACAACCGAGCGCTACGTCGTGCAACAGGGAGAGGGTAGTGTGGAGGTCGGCGACCTGGCGCCGCGCCGGGTGGTCGCCGGTGATGTCGTTATCATCCCTGCGGAAGTGCGACAGCGTATTAGCAATGTCGGAGCGGGTGACCTGGTTTTTCTGGCGATCTGTTCGCCGCGTTTTACGACAGAGGTCTATGTTGATCTCGAGGAATGAATGGCGAGCGCCATTACGGTACGGTGCCGTTAAGGCAAGAGGTAAAGAGAATGGCAGAACGATTTGAGAAACTGGACCGCAAGCTGAAGGCGTTCATTCGGAAGCAACACCTGTACTTCGTGGGTACGGCCGGTGCGACTGGCTTTGTCAATGTGTCGCCCAAGGGCATGGACAGTTTTCGTATTCTGGATGACACCACCGTGGCCTGGCTTAACCTGACCGGCAGCGGTAATGAGACGGCGGCTCATGTGCTGGAAAATGGCCGTATGACGGTGATGTTCTGCTCCTTCGACAAACAGCCGCTGATCATGCGGCTGTACGGCCAGGCCGTGACGGTTCATCCGCGCGATGAGCGCTGGGGCGAATTGTCAGCACTGTTTCCGGAGCATATGGGGGCGCGCCAGGTTTTCGTTCTGGATCTCGAGCTGATACAGACCTCCTGCGGTTATGCTGTGCCGTACTATGAGTTGAAGGGGGAGCGGGCTACGCTGGCCAGGTGGGCGGAGAAACACGGAGAGTCCGGTATACAGGACTACTGGGCGCAGAAGAATGTCAAAAGCCTGAACGGTAAAGATACTGGCATTTTTTAGCGTGCGTCGGGAGCTGAGCCAGTCTTCATGACTGTCATCAGGCAAATACCCCGTGGATGTACCACTGCCTGGCCAGGCGATCGTGGAATACCCAGTAGTGCTGGCCATCGCTGCCGGCGGCGATGTAGTAGTCCCGGCTTGTCGCTTCCTGCCACCAGTTGTCCTCAATACGCTCCGGCCCGTACAGCAGTTTCAGGGCGCCGTTCCAGTACAGCTGCGTACCGTGCTGGCGCAGGGCTTTTGGTTGTGGCATTAGCCAGAAGGGGCGCTGGGCGCAGTGCGTTGTGTTAGTGTGCTGATCACCGGTATGGTCGCTGCTGACCAGCAGCGCAAACTCCGGCAGGTGCTCATCCCTGCAGCCGACTTTTTCCACAGCCTGTAAGCCCAGGCGGTTGTGCAGCCTGTCCAGCAGGCTGGCCAGGGGCTCGCGTTGGTTGCGGGGGCTGAACAAATCGATACTTTCCTGTTGCCCGGGCTGCAGCTGTTGGCAGGCCAGCGCCAGGCCCTCCACACCGCCGCTCAATTGCAGGCGCTCGAAACGCATGCGGCTGAGCTGGTACCAGTTCTCCCAGTTACTGTGACTGCTGGTGCTGCGTACACACAAATCCTGTAGCTTATTGTCCATACCGGCCAGCTGCCAGGTGATCTCGCTGGTGCGCAGTTGGGTATTGCGCAGGAAGCGGCACAGCGATTGCAGCAGGCGTTGCACCGCAGGCATCAATTCATCGTTGGTTTTGACCTCGTAACCAAACCAGTATGTATCGCTGAAGGTTTCGGGCGGGCGGTAATCCACCTGTAAGTCCTCCCGCTGCCCCAGTAGCTGCTGCAGGAAGTGGGTAAATTCCCTGCCGCAACGACGGCCCAGCGCCACGGGTGGCAGCCTCAGCAGGTCGCCCAGTGTGTGCAGTCCGGCCCGGCGCAGTGAGTCTACAGTGGTGGCAAATTGCGTCAGCAGGTTCAGTGGCAGCGGGCTGAGCCGGTCTTCCAGTGGTTGTTGGATCGCCATGGCTGTATCCGGGGCGGCAAAAGATAACAGCCAGGCCGCCTTGGGTGTCGGTGCCAGACCATAGCGCGCCCGGTATCCACGGCTGCCGATGCCGCTGGTCACCTCCTGTAGCAGCATATCGAGCCCCTGGAACAGGCTCAGGCAGCCACTGATTTCCAGTTGCAGGCAGTCCGCCTGCCAGGTGCACAGGGTTGGGGTGATGCTGTAGGCCCAGCAGCACAGTTGTTGCAGGCAGTGTTGTTCCGCCTGTTCATTTCGCTCCAGCAGGCGCACGGGCTCATCGCCTGCCAGTGCACGCACCGTCGCAGTGCCCATGCCCTGGCGTATCCCGGTCGCAGTGGCGAAGTCGTTGGCATGCAGTACGCGCTGTGCGGCCAGTACCACTACCGGCTGCTGCTCGCAGTGGCTCAGGCATTGCAGGGGCAGCTGGTCAAATCGCAGGCACAGCCACAGGCTCACGGCTTGTTCCCGCCGGGGTTATCTGTAAATAGCGCGGGTAGTAGCCCCATTTTGTCATTAATACTGTACATATATACAGTATTAATGACAGGAGCATGCTTGTCCAGTGTGTGGGAAACCCCCTTGTGGCGTGCCGGTTGGAGCCCCGTGAACTTTAAACTGTTACTTTATGTGACATTTTGGTGCATAGAACTACAGCCCGGATCAATTTATTTGGGATACATTTTGGCACTATATTTGATGCACTATTCACGATAATACGGTTGCGGCAGACGAGCGAAGGGTGGATAGTAGTAACACTTGGCGTAACGAATTGTTACGTATAGTTACAAAAGAGGATCTACTGATGAAAGCTTTACTACTGACTGCGCTGATCGGCCTGGCATTCAATGCCTCCGCCGCATGTCCCGTACAGAGGCCGGGCGAGTTACCGGCATTGCCCGATGGCACAACGGCCACGAAAGAGGAGATGTACCGGGCACAACTGGTGGCGGAAAAGTACCTGTTGCAGGCACAGGCCTATATGGACTGCGGTGTGATGAACCGCCGGCAACACCTGGCGCTGGTCGAGCGGCTGGAGACGTTCTCCCGGATTTACGATGAGGAGGTCATCTCGTTCCAGGTCCGTACCAATATTGTTGCTGAGAAGTAATCTCGGAGTTTACCAACGGGTAAACGAGCAGGTAGGCAGTGGCTGTCATTGCTTACCTGCAATGCGCCTGATGACCCCCTGAATGCATAGCCCCATCCGGTGGCATCTGATAATGTGCACCCCACAAAAATAGTGGCCAGAAACCAGAATATCGTGGTCAGGCCTATTTCTTTTTTTTGGGACCCAGCACGTGATCCAATTCTTCAAGCTACCTGACCGTGTTTTCTATTGTGTAAGCTATATCGTGTTCGCGTTGCCGCTGGTCGTATTTTACGCGTACTGTATGCCCGCCTTTCAGGTTCCCGATGAGTCGTCACATTTTGCGCGCGCTTACCAGTTAACGCATGGCGAGTTTTTCCCGACCAAGCGGCAGGTTCCCGATAAGCCGGGCGAGTACACCGTGGGTGGTACGGTGGATCCCGGAATATTTACCGCCGCGGGGCATTACATCTATCTGCAAGGCGGCAATAACGTAAAAGTTATGTCGGAGAAAACGGCCTTGGCTAATAGCGTCAAGTGGCAAGGTGGTGAGGCGCGAGATACGCGTAATGTCGCCGTTTATGCGCCGACTTTTTATGCGGTTCCCGCACTGGGTACCATGCTGGGACAATATTTTGATATGAGTATTGTCGATAGTTTAAAACTCAGTCGCTTGATGAGTGGCTTGTTTGGCGTCCTGCTTTTCGGTATGGCTATGCTGATACTGCGCAAGGGATTCGGCATATTCTTTGTTTTGTCGCTGATGCCTATGACATTGGCGCAAGTGGCTTCAGCCAGTCAGGATGCCACTTGCTTCGCAGCGGCCGCATTGTGCGTGGCTCTAATCTCCACCCTTAGTCCTGAAGTGCCGCAACGTGCGCGCCGAATTTGTTTGATATTTACTGTCCTGCTAATGATAACTATAGCCAGCGCCCGACCGCCTTATCTCGCTCTTGCATTGTTCTACCTGTATTTCGCTTATAACTTTAGAACCAAGACCCTCTTTGTCGTCGAATGCTGCTTGAGCTTTTTTGTAGTATTTATGGCAACAATTCTGTGGTCGCTTTACGTCAGCTTTTATGTATCTGTGCCCTTTGGGTTGGAGGGTGCAAACTACGCTCAGCAGGCTCTGCTTGTCTTGCAATCGCCGCTCGACTGGGTGGGAGTCCTGGCGGAGAGTTGGCGTCAGCGATGGGATTTTTATCTCTATTCATTTATCGGTCTTGTCGGCCATCTCGATACAGGATTTCCTCCTGTCTTCTATACATTCACTATCTTCACATTGTGCCTCGCTTTCTTCACGAGCTATTTGTCTGAGACAGGAGGATTTTTCAGGTCCTTATATGAACAGGCATTGGCGCCATGTATGATTGTTATTGTTGCTTTGATCGGTATATTTCTGGTTTTGTACGTTTCCTGGAGCCCAGTGGGCTACCCGATTATCGAGGGCGTTCAAGGCAGGTACTTTATACCGGTAGCATTCTTTCTGGCGCTCGGTTGTGCCAATAAGGCGCTTACCGGCTACAGCCAGGTGGCATACCGTTGTATGATACTTTCCTTTGCGATGGTTACTGCCATCATCACCCCATACGTCGTTCTGGCGCGGTATTACTGAGAGATGGATTCATGACTCTGGGCAACGTGCTCCTTATATTAATATGCGTACTCGGTATCTCCGCGGGGCAAATCCTTTTCAAATTGGCCTCCAGTAGTATTCCTGATGTACTGGATATGGCTGAATGGCTGCAGTTCCTGATAAACAAATACTTTGTTTCAGCACTTGTTATCTATGGTGCCGCTACGATTGGTTGGATCATCGCACTAAAACGGGTTGACCTGTTTATTGCCTACCCATTTATGGCGCTGGCGTTCATTATCGTCCCCTGTGCGAGTTACTATATTCTGGGTGAGCCACTAACCAGCAAGACATTTATCGGGGCCTCTCTTATCGTTGCTGGGCTTATCATTTCGGTATCGTAGGAGGTTCACTATGCGTGTGGCGGTGACGATTCCCTGCTTCAAGGTGAAAGCCCAGATTCTGGATGTGCTGAAAGACATCGGCGATCACGTCGATCGTATCTATGTCGTCGACGATTGCTGCCCCCAGGGCAGCGGGCAATATGTTCTTGACGAGCAATCAGACCCAAGAGTGAAAGTGATCTTTCATGACGTAAACCGTGGAGTGGGTGGGGCGACATGCACCGGCTACAAGGCCGCGCTGGATGAAGGTATCGATATCGTCGTCAAGCTGGACGGCGATGGCCAGATGGACCCGAAGTTAATTCCCAGACTCATCAAGCCACTGCAGGACAAGAAAGCAGATTACTGCAAAGGCACCCGATTTCACTCACTGAAGTCCTTGCGGTCCATGCCTGTTATGCGCAAGTTCGGCAATGCCTGTTTGTCTTTCATCAGCAAGGCCGCCAGCGGTTACTGGAATATCATGGACCCAACCAATGGGTTTACCGCAATCAATGCTGCCGCCCTGTCCCAGCTGGAACTCGAGAAAATCCACGAGCGGTATTTTTTCGAAAGCGATATGTTGTTCCGCCTGGCGACAATACGGGCCGTCGTGCGGGATGTGCCCATGGAGGCAAAATACGCCGATGAGGAAAGCGGGTTGCAGATACGAAAGGTGCTGATCGAGTTCCCCCCGCTTTATATCAAGGCTTTTTTCAAGCGCCTGGGTTACAACTATTTCCTGCGGGATTTCAATGTCGCCTCCCTGCAGTTTCTCGTCGGTCTGCCCCTGCTGATCTTCGGTGTGGTTTTCGGTGTGTATCACTGGATGGAAAGTATCCAGGCCGCCTCGTATGCCTCAACGGGTACGGTCATGTTGTCCGTTCTGCCTATTATTCTCGGCTTTCAATTGTTACTGAGCGCAATTACGTTTGACCTCAACAATATTCCGACGACCCCGCTGGCAGTCATCGACGATTAGCGTGCTCCTGGGTAATCCCGCACCCACTTTTACTGCATAGCGCCCGAGCCCGCATTTTCCAGCATGTAGGTGATCACGACTTTGATCAGGAAGCCCGCAATACCCATGGCCAGGCCGATGTACAGGATCATTGTGCCGAATCGCCCGGCATTGCTGCGTCTGGCAAGATCCCACACGATGAAGAGCATAAACAGGATGAGGGCGCCCACGCCCAGGGTCACGCCGTATTCCGTCAGCCAGTCATCCATCGGTGTTGCCCCTCTCTCAGGCTTGTGCCCGATAGTCCATGGCCGCCTGAAATAGCTCGAGTCCATCGTCCGGTTGCGTCTCGAACTTTCTCACACGCTCGGGCAGGACAAGCCAGGGCTGTTTGGTGATCGTCCACATATGCACTTCCGGTTCCACCTCGCTGGTGTCCTCCAGTGTGCCAGCCTGTAGTTTGGCCAACTCGGGACTGGTGTCGCCGATGCCGTACATGATGTTGCCGCAGCTGGCACAGCTGTAGCGGGTATTGGTGTTGCCCTGTTCCGATACGCGGCTCCAGGTCGTCAAAGCACCTTCCAACTCCAACGTTTCCGTGGCGATGACCAGCCCCATGCTGAATGCACTGCCCGTGCGCTTCTGGCAACTGTGACAGTGGCAGGCGTAGGTGAACAGGGGTTCAGCGCTTACCGTGTAGGTGACAGCACCGCATTGGCAGCTGCCTTTGAGGGGTGTTTGCATCGCTGGCTGGCCTCCATATTCAGGTTGTGCTGATTATAGGGGCTTCCAGCGCTTTTCTCACACCGATAATCAGGCAACAGGTGACGGTGCGCCCACCGCGATACTGTGCTGGCTATTGTCTGCCCATGTCGGCAGTTCCCACAGTTGTGGTTGTAGCGGGATATCTTCCTGCGGGGACAAATCCACATCTATGGCCTGGTTGCCGCCACGCTGTTTGAGAATATGCACCTTGCGATACTCACGCATTTGCAGGCGCAGACTGGCCGGGGCATGGTTGCGGCCCGCCTGGTTGGGCCGAAACAGCACCGCCAGGCTGTCGCCACTGGCCGCAGCGAGTTGCAGTTTGCGCAATTCACCGTAGCTGTATTCCTGCGCCCCCAGCCAGCTGAATACGGCGCTACAGGTGCTGCTGCGCAGGGCCTGTTCGGTAGCCCATAACAGATCCTGCCGGTTCTGGGGGTGCACCAGTAATACCTGCCGGGTATCGATACCCCGCGCCGCCAACAGTGGGGCGTAAGGCCTGTAGGGCGGGGCGATAAACACCTGCCAGCGACCCTGTTCACTGAGCTCCTCCATAGCGGGTAGAAACAGCCCCATAGCGCCCAGCCCACAGCCGTCGCTCAACAGCTCGATGGTGCTGTCCAGCGGCCAGCCATTCTGCTGCAGCTCTGTATCCAGTGCCGGATAGCCTGTGGCCAGCCCCTGGGTACCGTGGCAATCATTGTTCGCGGATATTCCGTGATTCGCGAAATGGCGGTGGCGACCGCGCCAGGTGTCGTTGCGATTGGTGACCTGCTCCAGCATCTCATTCATATTCATGGCGTTTGCCTCTTGGGGTGATTTGTCCAAAACACTGTATATACATACAGTAGTATTGAAAAAGGCAGAATGCAAGTTATGAATTTTTGGGATTTGTCGCTGTCGGGCCGAGCGCTGGGGAGTTGCAGTACCTTGGTGACGGCCACAAGCTTGCCAGCAGTTGCGGGCGGCTGCGCAACTCGACAAAAATTGCTGCGCAATTTTCTGGACTCGAACAGTGCTCGC
>JAGRIK010000097.1 GCA_020443325.1 Halioglobus sp. | reverse complement strand
GGTCAACACCGGCTGGATCGGTGGCTCCGGCGCACCGGGCGGAACAGGCTCGAGATTCCCCATTCCCGTGACGCGCGCCGTGGTCAATGCCTGCCAGAGCGGTGCATTGCTAACGGCTCCCACCGCACATCTGGACATACTCAACCTGGATTTCCCCACTGAAATTCCCGGTGTGGATGCGAAGTACGTCGATCCTCGCACCGGCTGGGGAACGGAAGAGGCCTATAATGAGCAGGCGCGCAAGCTGGCAAAACTGTTTGAGGAAAACATCAAGAAGTTCAAGGCATCGGACGCCATTGTGGCAGCCGGCCCCAAATCTGCCTGAGCTGTTAAATGATCGATCAGAGGCCCACTCTTAAGTGGGCCTTTTTGGTTCATCGCACTTTGGGTGTTGCGTCATAGTGAATTTCGTTTCTAGAATCGACCGATTAACACTCAAACGAACCAAGGATAGGGCTCAAAAATAAAGTACAGACCCGAAATAGACGGACTGAGAACGATTGCGGTTGCTTCAGTTATTCTTTATCACGCCAAGATTACGCTTGGCGATTTTACATTATTACCAGGCGGCTATCTCGGTGTTGATATTTTCTTCGTGATATCGGGCTACCTGATTACCACGCTGTTGATCAGCGAGCTTACCCAGTCTGGCCGTATATCTTTTTTGAATTTCTACGAACGCAGGGCTCGTCGACTGCTGCCAGCAATGCTTGTCGTGATGCTTGCCTCCCTGCCTTTTGCCTGGCACTACCTGCTGCCGAACCAGCTAGTAGATTTTTCCAAGTCCTTAATGGCTTCATTATTCTTTTCCTCCAACTTTTATTGGGACTTCAGCCTGCAGCAGTACGAGGCGGAATCCGCACTGCTGCAGCCATTCCTGCACACCTGGTCGCTCGCGGTTGAAGAACAGTACTACATTATTTTTCCCCTGCTGCTTTTCGCTATCTACCGGTGGAACCAAAAATATCTGGTTTCGATTCTGGGGGTCGGCCTTTTGTCGAGCCTGTTTCTTGCCCAATGGATGACCGGGCAAGATGGATCGTTTTCGTTTTATATGTTGCCAACGCGATTCTGGGAACTGCTGGCCGGTAGCCTGCTGGCACTGTATTTACTCGATAGATCGACGCCGCATTTGTCTTCGCGACTGATCACTCTTGCCCCGGCACTCGGCATGCTGATGGTCACAGGCTCGTTGTTGGGTGTCGGATTTGAAGCACATCACCCCGGTGTTATTACCCTGATTCCAGTGCTGGGCACTGTTCTTATTATTGGCTTCAAGACTGAGGGGGATTGGGTCAATGCCACGCTTTCCCGACCTTCGATGGTGTACCTCGGGCTGCTATCGTATTCCCTGTATTTGTGGCACTACCCGATCTTTGCGTTTGGGCGAATGGCGGATGCAAATCCCTCGTTAGCGCACAAGGGAAGCTGGATTGTTTTTACATTAGCGCTGTCAGCCCTGACCTATCATCTGATTGAAAGGCCCTTCCGCAGTCGCAGGCTGACAACAAGAACACTGGCAATTTCGCTGCTCACCACTTCCTCGCTGGTGATAGTTGTAAGCATGTACTGGATACAAAGTGACGGGATACCAGAGCGTCACGACTATGTAGGGGACTTGCTGAATGCCAGCCAAACAGCCGCACTTAGCCAGGACAAAACGCTCTGTCATTCTGGCGGGCGAGATCCCGCCGGCGGGCGAGGACCTATTTATCCCATATCCAACGCCTGTGTTTTTGAAGATTTCCCGGGGGCGGCCACACTGGTTTTGGTAGGTGATAGTCACGCCGGTGTTCTTGCTGGCTCTGTGAGGGATCTCGCGCGCGAAAACCAGCTTAACTTTGCTCAGATCACCCAGGTCGGATGTCCGCATCTCGAAGGAAATCTCAGCGCTCTTTGCCGGGAGCGTACAGAATCTATACGGCCATTTCTGCGGAAGTTTGAAAAAGCCACGATTATCTACAGTGCGCGACTACCGCTCTATATTGAGTGGGAGCCCTTTGATAACGAGGAGGGTTCTCGAGAGCCTGAGAATTCCAACATGACTAGGGCAAGTAAGACTAAAGGGACTGCCAGGCAACGAGCCAACCAAGTAATCTCAACGCTATCGAGTTGGATAAACGATGGTCACGAGCTGGTGATTATCTATCCCGTTCCGGAGCAGGGATTTCACGTTTCCGTGGCATTAAACCTCATCTCATCGGGTATTGAGAGCGCAGAAGATTTACCGGTACTGTCAACAAGCTACGCTGTATTTAAAAAGCGTGTAGCCAGCAGTTATAAGGCCCTGGATCAAATTTCAGGTCCCCGGGTTAAACGGGTGTATCCGGAGAAATTATTCTGTACGGAGGCCTCTGGCAGGTGTTTTGCATCAGAACATGACAGAATTTACTTCCTCACTGACAATCATCCATCCCAACTGGGTAGCGACTTGATCGTGAAGCAGGTGGCTGACATGTTGCACCTCAAAATGCCAGATTCATTTCAAGAATAGTGATCCGAAGCGTTGCAGGCCAGCGTCAGCTTCTCTATGCGGTAGCGGACCAGAACCCAGACCATCTCCTGGTCATGCGTTGGGCCTAACCTGGGCCCTGTTTGCCCTATCCTTTCTCTTCCCGAGCGGTATTTGGAGAAAATGTAGGAAAAGTACCCGGCGCATTAGTATGTTTATTCTAATTTTTTTCCGTAGTCTGGCGTCGAACTGGTGGGGTAGCCCACTAACTACTGCGACTCACTAGGAGATATCCCATGGCCGAAGCCACGAAAGCAACGACTACAGCAGCACCCAAGACCACAGCCAAGCGCAAGCCTGCCGTCAAGCGTAAGCCTGCTGCTGCCACCCGCAAGCCGGCTGCCAAGAAAGCGACCGCGAAGAAAGCCGCACCGGATTTTGCTGCCAACGCACAGGAAACTGGCCGCAACGTATTTCTGGCTGGCCTCGGCTTCTACGGCAAGGCATACGACCAGGCGCAGGAGCAACTGACTGAGCTGCAAAAGCAAATGGAAGCCCGTCGCAAGAAAGCTGACAAGATGTACAAGGAACTGGTCAAGCGCGGCGAGAAGCTTGAGAAAGAAGCGAAAGGCGCCCTCAAGGACATCGAACTGCCCAAGCTGGAGCTCGAGTCACTGACTGACCGCAAAAAGCTCGACGCGCAGCTGAAAAAAGCCAAAGCGCGTTTTGCAGAACTGAAAGATTCCGTTCGCTTCAAGACTGCTGCCTGAGTTTAGTCCATCCAGGACCATTTACCCTGCCTGTCAGGGATTTTTTGGGGCTACTCTGTAGCCCCTTTTTTTTGTCTGCCAATCTGCTTTAATAGACGTTCCTGCTACACTACCGCAGCAAGCACCCCCAGCAATGGGAAGGCACCCCCTATGAGTGATGAAAAAAACAAGGTCACAGACAAGGCAAGTGAGATAGCGAAGAATATCTGGCTAGCCGGTGTAGGCGCCTACGGTAAAGCCGTCGAGGAGGCGCAGGGCAGGCTGGAAAAGGCCATGGAGCCGCCCAAACTGTTTCGCGACCTGGTCAAGGCAGGCACCGCGCTGGAGGAGGACGCCAGGGAAAGCACGGCCTCTGCCCGGCATTCCGTCGAGGAGCGCATCAGCCGCGTGCGCGAAAACTTCCACAACCAGCGCCCCGCGCGCATCGAAGACCTCGCTGCGCTGAACAAGAAAGTCGACCAGCTCTCACGCAAGGTCGACAAGCTCTCCAAAGCGCTGGCGGAACAGGGCATAGGCAAAACCCGCGCAACTCGGAAAACTGCGAGCGCGCCAGCCACTGCCGATGCCAAATCGAGCAGGAAGAAACCCGCTGCGAAAAAGGCAGTTCGCAAGAGCGTAGCGGGCAGGAAAGCCTCAGCACCCCGCAAAAAACCGATCGCGAGAAAACCGAAGGCCTGATCCCCATACCGCATGAAAACCAGGGACCGCATTCTCCACACGAGCCTGGCACTATTCAATGAGGAGGGTGAAGCTTCGACCACAACCATCGATATTGCCAATGAACTGGATATCAGTCCGGGCAATCTCTATTACCATTTCAAAGGCAAGGACCAGATCATCGCCGAACTGTTCCAGCAGTACGAACACGCGATGCACCATACCCTGACTGCGCCGATCGAGCGGCCGCTCAGCAGCGACCGGGGCAGCACAGAGGAAAACTGGTACTACCTCTACGTGGTGATGGAGGAGATGTATCAGTACCGCTTCCTGTACCACAACCTCGAAAACCTTCTGCAGCGCTATCCGGATGTGAAACGCGGGTTCAAACGCCTGATGCAGCTGAAGCGGGCCGCGCTGTACTCGATATGCCAGACGCTACTGCAACAGGAAGTCATCGACGCGAAGGATCAGCAACTGCTTGGACTGGCTGACAACATGACGCTCAACCTGACATTCTGGTTCAGTTACGAGGCGTTGCTGCATGACAACCGCCTGCCGCAGATTACCATCCACCAGGGCGTCCTGCAGTTGCTGACCATGGTTGCCCCCTACCTTGGGGATGACCAGATCAGCTTCTACCACGATTGCGAATCGATCTACATCGATATGATTACTGAGGCAGAAGAGGCGGATAGCGCTGCAGCAGGATGACATCCGCACCAATGATTTCCAGGCTGGCACCGTGCTGCTGCGCCCACCACTGCCAGGTATCCGCACTGAAAAAACACACATGGGTAGGATCGTTCTTGTAATGCCAGCTGGCGAAGGCCGCCCGGTCACGCACCAGCTTGGTCATAATGCCCAACCATCCCCCGGGTTGCAGCAGTGACCACAACCGATCCAGTTCCCGTCCGGGATGGTGCAGGTGCTCGACGACTTCAGTGGCGCAAATAAACGCGTAAGAGCCCGCGAGAACGTCTTCTGCGGGGGCGAAGAAGCTGTCGAAGATCGCGACATCAAAGCCCGACTCGCGCAACATATGTGCGAGCGCCGGGCCCGGCCCGCAGCCAAAATCCAGCCCCCGCGCACCGGGAGCAAGGCGCGCGACGAGCGGTTGCGCCAGGCGTGACAGGAACTGGCGATAGCCCGGGTCAGCAATATCGTTCTGGTGTAACGCGTACTCCGCCCGCTCCGCGTCCCGCGACAGGTAGTACTCGGGGGGTACGAAGACCAGGCTGCAGGTGGCGCAATTCAGGTAGGGACGGCGGCGATCGCGCGAGTAGGAAGATATTGCACGCCCGGCACACAGCGGGCAGTGCGTTTCACCGTTCATCTGCTATTATCCCACTTCACTTTGACATTGCTCACGATAAGGAGCCTACCATGACCATCAAAACTGGCGATAAAATTCCTTCCTGCTCACTGCACACCATGGGCGAGAAAGGACCCGTTGGCATCACCACCGCTGAAATTTTCGACGGCAAGAAAGTCGTCCTGTTTGCGGTGCCCGGCGCATTTACCCCCGGCTGCAGCATGACGCACTTGCCCGGCTACGTGGTTAACGCCGATAAAATCAAGGCAAAAGGTGTGGATACCATTGTCTGCATGGCAGTGAACGATGCCTTCGTAATGGGTGCCTGGGGCAAGGCCCAGAACGCCGAGGAATTGCTGATGCTGGCAGACGGTAACGGCGAGTTCACCGCCGCACTGGGCCTGGAGATGGACGGCAGCGGCTTTGGCCTCGGCAAGCGCAGCCAACGATTTGCGATGATTGTCGACAACGGCACTGTCACACACCTGAATGTGGAAGCCGGCCCAGGGGTCGATGTCAGCTCAGCCGAAACCATACTCGCACTGCTCTAACTGCGCGCACAGACGCAGCGCAGCTCAGGCGAGCAGGACGTAGCACACCGTACTGATAACAGCGGCACCTAGCAGGTTGATCAGGAAACCCTCCCGCGCCATGCGGGCGGTACTGATCATGCCGCTGCTGAACACCACGGTGTTGGGCGCCGTGGCGACCGGCAGCATGAAGGCGCAACTGGCACTCATTGCGGCCGGCACCATAATCAGCACCGGCGCAATTCCGGCAGCCACAGCGGCGGCAGCCAGTACGGGCATCAGTAACGCTGTTGTCGCGGTGTTGGATGTCGCTTCTGTCATGAATGTGACCGCGAGGCAGATCAGCAGCATCAGCGCGTAGGGGTGAATGGTAATCAGCTCCACCAGCCACTGTCCCATCAACTCACTCAGGCCCGACTTCACGAAGCCCTCGGCCAGGCAAATCCCCCCCGAAAACAGCAGTAGCACACCCCAGGGTATCGTGCTGGCCCGCTCCCAGGTCAACAGGCGCTCGCCCTTGCCGTTGGGCACCAGAAACATGACCACGACCGCCAGCAACGCCACTGACGCGTCATTGGCCTGGGGTACTCCAAACCATTCGCTCCAGCCACCGAAAGGTTCGCCGCGTGTAATCCAGGCGAGGGCTGTCAGGCCAAACACGGCCATAACCCGACGCTCCTGCGTTTGCCAGCGCCCCATCGGGGGCAACTGCAATTGCAGCGCGCCGCCCAGGTTGCGCGTCAATATCATCGCCATCGCCGGCACCAGGATCACCACGACGGGGAGCGCCCAGCTCATCCACTGCACAAAGCTGATGCTCTCGCCGGTAGTCCGCTCATAGACCTGCATGAATATCAGGTTAGGGGGCGTGCCGATAGGTGTTCCCAGCCCGCCAATACTCGCCGCATAGGCAATGCCCAGCAATAACGGGGGCGCCAGTTTCGATTTATCCTCGACACCGTCCAGCACCGCCAGAGCGACCGGTAGCAGCATCAGTGTCGTCGCGGAGTTGGAGATCCACATACTCAATACGGCCGAGGCGGCCATAAACCCCATGACCAGCCGCCGCGTACTGCTCGTCCCAAACAGTTGCACCATGCCAAACGCGATGCGACGATGCGCGCCGGAGTGCTCCATCGCCTTGGACAGCAAGAACCCGCCCAATAACAGCAATATCAGCGGAGAACCGTAGGCCTGGCCGACTTCCCGTGGAGTCAATACGCCCAGCAGCGGCAACACTGCCAGCGGCAAGAGCGAGGTGACAGGAATGGGAACCGGCTCAAACACCCACCAGATGACACACACGACTGCCACAAACCCCACTGTCGCCAAATCGGCGCTGTGGCCGAACGCCAGGCTTGCCGCCGCCGTTCCTGCGCCCAGCAGCGGGCCCAGCCACAGCGCCCAATTTCCTATCGCGGACAAATCGGTTACCCCCTGAAAAAATTCTGCTACATCGTGTCGCACAGCGCCGGCAGTGTAAACCCCGCTATGGAGTCCCCTGCGGCTTGACGCTACACTGCGGAGGATGACGACCGAGCTTCCCAGAGTACTGATAGACCGCTTTCAAAGGCGCGTCGATTATGTGCGCCTGTCTGTGACGGATCGCTGCGACTTCCGCTGCGTTTACTGCATGGCGGAGGATATGACGTTCGTCCCCAAGCAACACGTTCTCAGCCTGGAAGAGATCCACGAGATAGCGCGCGCCTTCGTGGAACTGGGCGTGGGCAAGATACGGCTTACCGGTGGCGAACCGCTTATCCGCAATAATATCCTGTCACTGATCAAGCCGCTGGGGCAGCTTCCCGGCCTCGACCAGCTGGTGATTACCAGCAATGGCTCACAGTTACACCGGATGGCCAGCTCACTGCGCGAACTGGGCGTCAAGCGTATCAATATCAGCCTGGACAGCCTGCAGCCCCGCCGCTTCCGACAACTGACCCGCCACGGCAACCTGGACCAGGTCATTGCGGGTATCGATGCCGCTATCGCCGCGAAGTTTGAACGCATCCGCCTGAATGCGGTGATCCTCAAGGGCCGCAATGAAGATGAGGTGCTGGACCTGGTGAACTTTGCGCTACAGCGCAGTATCGATATCGCCTTCATCGAGGAGATGCCTCTGGGGCTCATCGACGAGCACAACCGCGCGCTGAGCTTTTGCAGTAGCGAGGAACTGCGCGAGATGATTGCCCGCGAATACCCACTCGAGCCGCTGGGTGATCCGCTTGGCGCGGACGGCCCGGCACGGTACTTTAGCACCGGGAACGGGGTGAGTCGCATCGGGTTTATTTCTCCGCACAGCCATAATTTCTGCCACCTGTGCAATCGCGTCCGGGTCACTGCCGAGGGCCGCCTGTTGTTATGCCTTGGCAATGAACACTCGGTGGACCTGCGCGCCGTCCTGCGCGCGCCGGACTACACGCAGGACAAACTCAAACGGACTATCATCAGTGCGATGGCAAGCAAACCGGAACGCCATCACTTTGACCTCGACGAAACACCGGATATTGTCCGATTTATGAATACTACCGGTGGCTAACTTCCCACATTTCGAGTATCGCGTACAATGGCACCTCAATACCTGAGGTAAGCCCGTGCATAATCAAGACTTTCCACAACTCGCGTCCGTCGAGAAAATCGAACAGGGATTCGAATCCCACGGCTATATCTGCAGCCGCAAGATTGCCACGGCGGTCTTCCTGGCCTTCCAGCTGCGCAAGCCCGTACTGGTCGAAGGCCCGCCCGGAGTGGGCAAGACGGAACTGGCCAAGACCCTCGCCCTGCTGCTCGATACGCCGCTGATTCGCCTGCAGTGCTACGAAGGCCTGGATGAGGCGAAAGCACTCTATGAGTGGAAGTACGGCAAGCAGTTGCTGTATACCCAGGTGCTCAAG
Organism: Halioglobus sp.; assembly: GCA_020443325.1. Classification (GTDB taxonomy): domain Bacteria; phylum Pseudomonadota; class Gammaproteobacteria; order Pseudomonadales; family Halieaceae; genus Marimicrobium. The sequence goes on along the minus strand of JAGRIK010000097.1, from coordinate 12,297 downwards.
GAGAAACTGGGCGATCTGCTGCAGGGGGCACAGAGCCTCGCCGACTCCGTCGCGAAACTGCATCAGTTCGGCGATATTTTCTATTCGGAAGAGTTCCTGGAACCCAGGCCCCTGCTCAAAGCCATGCAGCAGGAAAAGGGCGCCATTTTATTGATCGACGAGGTCGACAAATCCGATTACGAGTTCGAATCACTGTTGCTGGAAATTCTCTCGGACTACCAGATCTCCATCCCCGAGATCGGCACCGTGAAGGCGCGTACGGCGCCGATGGTGTTTCTCACCAGCAACAATACACGGGATATCTCCGATGCCCTGAAGCGCCGCTGCCTGCACCTTTATATCCCGTTTCCGACCGTGGAGCTTGAGGAGCGCATCGTGCTCAGTCGCGTACCCGGGATCGACGAAAATCTCCGCCACCAACTGGTGGCCTTTGTCCACTCGCTGCGCGAACTGGATTTGAAGAAGGCACCGGCGATATCTGAGACCATCGACTGGGCGCGCAGTTTGCTGCTGTTGCACGCGGAACACCTGGAAGAGGAACTGGTGCGCAGCACACTCAATGTGCTGCTGAAATACGAGGAGGATATTGACGCCACCGATGCCGAATTGCGAGCCCTGGTGAAAGGCAACACCACCACCGGACACGCTGGCTGAGTGCTGGTTGCCGGGGCCAACCGGCACGCACACACGGCGCGGAGAAAGAGCTACCATGCAGTCCAATCTGGTTGATTTTATTCAGGTCCTGCGCACGCACGAAGTGAGGATCTCGCCTGCCGAGACACTCGATGCGATGGAAGTCGCCAGGAGGCTGGGCTACGCCAACCGCACCCTGCTGCGCGACGGGCTGGCGATGACGCTGGCCAAGACGCCCGAAGAAGAAGTGATTTTCCTGCACTGTTTTGACCGCTTTTTCCAGCAGGATCTCTCGAACTTTTCAGTCCCGGAGGCACCGCCTGCTAGCGAAGCCGAACCCGGTTCCTCACCGGAGCTGGACGCCGCCGCGCAGGCAGCGCAGTTTTCAGCCGCCCAGGTCGCAGCACTGCAACTAGCCGCCGAGAACAATGCAACGCTGCAATCCCTGTTACAAACACCCCTGATGCAAAACCTCCTCGGTAATGACCGCACTGAATTGACGCTGGCCATGAACCAGGCCGCCGAGCGTGTCGGCCTGCAGGAGATCCAGATGTTTACGCAGAAAGGCCAGTTCACGCGGCGCATTCTCGATGCGATGGGCGAGGAACAAATTCGCAATGCGGTGATCGCACTGGAGCAGGACGAGAGTCCTGCGCTGCCTGTACTGCAGCGCTACCGGGATACACTGCGGGAGCAGGTGCGCGACTATGTGGAGCGTGAATACCTGCTGCATGCCGAGGGGAAAAATAGACAGTTCATGGACGAAATCCTGAGCAAAACCCGGCTCAACAACATCGAGCACCTGTACCTGCACAAAGTGCATGAACTGATTCGCAAAATGGCGAAAAAACTGGCGAGCCGTCATTCGCGCAGGCGTAAGCTGCTTAAACGCGGTCGCCTGGATATGGCGAAAACCCTGCGCAAAGGTATCCCGCACGATGGCGTGATGTTTAATACCTACTGGCGGCAGGTCAAAAAGGAGAAGCCGCAGATACTGGCGGTGTGTGATGTCAGCGGCTCAGTCGCCGCCTACGCGAAGTTCCTGTTGCTGTTTTTGTACAGCTTGCAGGACATTCTGCCCAAGGTCCGAAGTTTTGCTTTTTCCAGTCATTTAGGCGAAGTTAGCGCATATTTTGCGGATCATCCCGTCGAGAAGGCGATAGAGCTGGTCAATTGGAAATACGGCGGCGCCACGGATTACGGCAACAGCCTGTTGGACTTCGCGAATCTCGCACTGGATGATATCAACAGCAATACAACGGTGATCATCCTCGGCGACGCCCGCAACAACAACGGAGATCCCAAGCTGGATATTATGCAGAGCATTTACCAGCGCGCGCGGCAGGTGATCTGGCTCAACCCCGAGGCGCGCAGGGCCTGGGGCAGCGGGGATTCCGAGATGCTGCGCTACCAGAGCGCCTGTCATTTTAGTGCTGAATGCAATAACCTTAAGCAACTCGAACGCATTGTCGACCAACTTCTAAAGAGCAGCCGATAATCCCCATGGCCTACCTCTGCAAAGATTGCAGCTACCGCGGAATTAAAAGTGGTCAGCTCGGAGAATGTCCGGCGTGTGGCTCTCGCAACCTGGCCAGGCGCACCCTGACGTTCCAGGAGCAACCGCGCCCGACCAAATGGCGCCTGGTCGCTCTCGTTGTCCTGTGGGGTTTTCTCATTGCACTCATCATAGGAAAGATAGTCCACTGAAACTCGGTCCTGAACACGTTCCATTCCCCTGTTCACTGCGTGAGTTGGTGTTGGACCGCTTTGGCGAGCCCGTCGGTGTGGGCAGCCATGCTCACCCCATGCAGATGGATGAACTGGTTGGATATCTCAAGAATATCGACAACTTCAGCCTTTCACCCTGGGTAGCACTGACAGGGCAGACCGAGGCCATCGGTGACCCGGCAACGCCCTCACGGGAGCAGATCGCCATCCTGCGCTGGCTCGGCAAGGCGCTGGAGATATGGGAGAAACAGGCTCCCCTGGAAGGCCGTGTCGCCGCCCAGGTACGCCGGCTCAAGCCGCTATCCGCAGCACTGGCCGTCACAGACCCGGCGTTCCTGCGACCGGGCGCACACCCCCTCCATCAGCTGCTGGACAGCATCCAGGCCAGGGCCATTGGCTGGCAGGCGCGTCTCGACCGGGTCGGCGCCATTCTGGAGCAACAGGTCACGAAGGCCGTAGACGATTCCCGCCAGTGGTTTGAAAACCAGTCCGTCAATCTGGCCGGTATCTGCACCGAGTTTTCTGTGGCAGCGGAACGCGATCAGGCGCGGGCTAACCGCATGGTCCAGCGCGTGGTTGAAGCCGAAGCGGGCAAGATTAAAACCGCCGCGGCCAAACAGGAGGCGGCGCGCATGATCAATGCGGCGCTCAAGAAGCACCCCGCACCAGCAGAAATCGGGGGGTTTCTCAAAGGCCCCTGGTACACCAGTGCCCAACTCCTCCTGCTTAAGTATGGCGCCGACTCCGAGCAGTGGGAAAAAATGACGATCACCACCGGAACCCTGCTGGACTCATTCCAGGATACTGAGGAAGCGAGCGAAGCACGTCGCCAACACATTTTCGAGGTTGTCACCCGGCTCCCCAAGGAAATGCGCCGCTGGTTGCTGAGCCTGCACCACGATACCGAGGCCGTGAATGAGGCAATGGGATTGGTTGAGTTTGCCCACCTGCGGATCCTGCGTCGGCAGCCATTGGAGCTGCTTACCATAGCTCCGATCGCCATAGAGGGTACCCATGCCGGCACTGATGCGGAACTCAGTCCCGGCACCGGCAGGAGCTGGCAGGAGGGGCAGTGGTTCATTGTAGAGACTGACAATGACGGCGCCGTACGCGTGCAACTCGTGCTGAAGGTCGAGCAGTCACAGCAGTTACTGTTTACCAATCTGGCAGGTATCAAGGTACTGCAGCTGGGCTTCGGAGAATTTGAGCATCTGATCACCAGGGGCAAGGTGAAACTGCTCAAAAGCGGAGCGAGCTTCAGTCTTTGCCTGGCTCACGCTGTGGGTATTGATTCGGTTGAAATCCTGGATGCACTGGCGAGTGCGCTGGCGGAAGGAGAGCCCGAACACTATCCGCAGTCGCAGGCAGAATCGATACCCACACCGGCACGACAACCGGGGGCAGGCTCAACGGCAGGTGCCGACAGAGAACCGCAACCGGACGTTGAGCCGGAGTCTGAGCTGGACCTGGAACCCGGGCTGGAACTTGCGCCAGAATTTGAAAGCGGACTCGATTTACAACCAGAACCAGACCCAGAGCCGGAGCCGGAGCCGGAGCCGGAGCCGGAGCCGGAGGAAAATCTGGGCCTGCAAGCGATGTCCGAGCAATTGATCACCGCAAAACTGGATCCGGTCGGGGCACCCCCTGAACGAACGACGGAATCCTTGCAGTACCTGGGAGACACCGCGCGTGCACTACCGCAAGCTCGCCAGCCACGGGACGAGGCACAGCCCGAGAGCCAACAACCCGCAAGCGGCGAAGGGTTCCTCTCGGCGCAAGCGGATGAACTCAAAGCGCGAGGCGGGTACCTGGCAAAAAGCACAGGGGTGACGGATGAAGATGCCACTGAAATCGAGGAAATCATCGCGCAACCCGTAGCGGATCCGGTCGAAACCGGCAGCCTGGTTGATCAGGCTGCCCACTTCAAGGCGGGCAAGGAGAGGCCGCCGGAACTGCCCGCAGACGATGCCGCATCCCGGGAGTTCTTGCTGGCGCAACTGGACGGTAGCGATACGGAGCCAGACCCGCTGCCAGAAGCCGTGGAAGAGAGTGAGGTCCGGCGCGAGGTCAAGCTGCCAATGGGCGCCTGGCTTGGCTTCCACGATGGCGAGACACCGCTAATGGCCCGCCTGGCCGTCTACGATCTGGAGAATGATCACTATATTTTCGTGAACCGGCAGGGCGTCAAAATGCGGCAGGTAAGCAGGTTGGAGTTGCTCAACCTGATCGACAACGAGTTGGTCGATATCCTGGAAACGCGCTCGAACTTCAGGGAGGAAGTCACCGAGGTCCGCAAAAACCTGGATAAGAATTAACGGTGGAGTACATCTATGCCTGAGCAAAGACGAAAACACCCACGGCTGCCTGTAACGAGCACGACCTTTATTGAGCTGCTTTCCGCCCGCGTCGGGCAGAATGAATCCGCACAGCTGATCACGTGCAACACCGTGGATGTGTCTCGCGGCGGCTTGCAGGTCATTCTGTCAGAGGAGCTGACCGTTGGCGCGATATTGCAGATCGGGGTAGACCTGCCCAACGCACCGGGCACACTGTACCTGGCAGGAGAAGTGCGCTGGTGCCTGCCGAGCGACGACGAGCGTCACCCCTGGAAGGCGGGCTTCCAGATCCTGAACGCGGAGGATACCGATATTGCAACCTGGGTAGCGATGATCGCGATCATGGAAGGCTGAACCCGGCGTTCCCGCACCCGGTAAATACACCACAGACCAGGAGTTGTTATGGCTGATGTCATGCTGCGCTTTGATATGCGCTTACCCGGATTTTCCACGGCATCGCAGGCTGATCTCTACCAGGCTGCAATAGAACTGTGTGCCTGGGGGGACCAACAGGGTATCGGCAGCGTCCATCTTTCAGAGCACCACGGTTCCGATGACGGCTACTGCCCCTCACCCCTGGTACTCGCTTCCGCCATCGCCACGCGCACACGCAATATGCGTATTTTTATCTCGGCGTTGATTGCCCCCCTGCACAACCCGGTGCGGTTGGCGGAAGATCTCTCGGTTCTGGACAATATCAGCCGCGGCCGCGTAATCCCCATCCTCAGCGGCGGCTACCGGGAGGAAGAGTTCGCTGCTGTAGGCAAAAAGCTGAATGTGCGTAAACAATACATGGACGATATCGGCCCCTTCCTCAAACAAGCCTGGAGCGGCGAGCCGTTTCAGTTTGAGGATCGCACGATCACGATTACGCCAAAACCCTTTAGCCAGCCACGGCCGATGATATTGATGGGGGGCAGCAGCAAGCCGGCGGCGCGCCGCGCCGCCAGGGAAGCCGATTTCTTTATCCCTTCCGGGCCCGAGATATTCGAGTACTACCGTGAGGCGTTAAAAGCGCAGGGGAAACCGGATCCGGGGCCGATGCCGACCGCGCCCTCCACTGTTACCTTCGTGGCTGAAGACCCCGATGCCTACTGGCAACAAATTGCGCCTCACGTGCAACACGAGACCAATACGTATGCACTCTGGGCGGAGAAGGCCAAAGTGTTTTCACCTTACCGGCACTTCGACGATTGCGATGAACTGCGGGCCAGCGGTGCATACAAGGTCTATCGCCCGCTGGAACTGATTGAGGCGGCCCGGGGCATGGTCAGCGCGCAGCCGATCATGTTTCACCCACTGTGTGGAGGCATCCACCCCGATCTCGCGTGGCAGAGCCTTGAACTGTTTAACGAGAAAGTGCTGCCCATCCTGCGGGAAGAGGGCCTCGCCTAGTCGGGGGTTAATTCGCCGTCGTCCAGCGCCGCGAGGCTGAGCCCCATGGAGTTGTCATCGACATCCCCCTCGTCCCTGGCAAACTTGATTTTGAGCCGCACATTGTTCGCCGAATCGGCATTGCGCAGCGCCTCCTCCTCGCTGATAAGCCCCTCCTTGTACAAGTCAAACAGTGCGGAGTCGAAAGTCTTCATACCAATATTTTCCGACTTCTGCATGACCTCCTTGATACCATCTATCTCGCCTTTGAGGATCAGGTCGGCAATCATTGGCGTACCCAACAGGATTTCGATCGCGGCGCAGCGCTTGCTGTCAACGGTCGGGATAAGCCGCTGGGATACGATGCACTGCATGTTCATTGACAGGTCCATCAGCAACTGGGGCCGCCGCTCTTCCGGGAAAAAGTTGATAATGCGGTCCAGTGCCTGGTTGGCGTTATTGGCATGCAGCGTCGAGATACAAAGGTGACCTGTTTCGGCGAAGGAGATTGCGTGCTCCATGGTCTCCCGGTCGCGGATCTCACCGATCAGGATGACGTCCGGCGCCTGGCGCAGGGTATTCTTAAGCGCGTTGTGCCAGCTGCGGGTATCCACACCGACTTCCCGCTGGTTGACGATGGACTTCTTGTGGTTGTGGACATATTCCACCGGATCCTCGATGGTCACGATATGGCCACTGCTATTGCTGTTGCGATAATCGATCAGCGCAGCCAGGGAGGTTGATTTTCCCGATCCCGTGGCACCTACAAACAGGAACAGGCCGCGTTTGCGCATCACCACTTCTGTCAGCAGGGGAGGCAGGCGCAGGTCCTGCCAGCGGGGGATGTCAGCGACAATGTTTCGCGCCACGATACCCACCTCGTTGCGCTGCATGAAGATATTGATACGAAAACGGCCATAGCCGGAAATGGAGGTCGCCAGGTTCATCTCCAGTTCGGTCTCGAACGCGGCGCGCTGCGTCGGATCCATGACCTCGTAGGCGATCTCCTTGATCTCACCCGGCTGCAGGATATCGCTGGCAATGGGCTTAAGTTGGCCCTGGAATTTGGCACAGGGCGGGGCACCCGTACTCAGATATAAGTCCGAACCTTGCTCGGCGGATAATATTTTCAGCCACTCGGTAATTCGCACTTTACGCTCCCCTTTTGCAGTTGCGCCATACTGTAGCATTTTGCCGCCAGCGGACAAGAGTGAAAGGCCATTCAATTGCCCATCCCGTCAGTGCTATCCGGTATTTCCCGACTGTGACCTGGCACCTCATAACTGTACTCTACAGACGTTGGCGGCTACACTTGCAGCCTTTTCAGGAAAGCCGCAGCGGGGAGGTCTCTCCTTCACCAGCCCCGCGACTATCGGTACACCTGTATAGTATCAAGGAGATTCCGTTGGCTTCCCATTTGCAAACGCAGTTGCAGGCACTGATGCAACCCGATGCCCGCGGCCTGCTCACCGCCATTAATCGCGGTATTGAGAAAGAGAGCCTGCGCATAACACCGCAAGGCAAACTGTCCCAGATGCCACATCCAGCCGGGCTTGGTTCTGCACTCACACACTCCTCGATCACCACGGATTACTCGGAAGCACTGCTGGAATTTATCACCCCGGTCAGCACCAGCATTGATGCCAGCCTGCAGCAACTGGAAGACATCCACAGTTATGTCTACCAGAAAATCGGCGATGAAATACTGTGGTCCGCCAGCATGCCCTGCATCGTCTCGGGCGATGCGGGCATACCGGTTGCGCGCTACGGTAGTTCAAATGTGGCGCGCATGAAAACGGTCTATCGCTACGGCCTCGGTCATCGCTATGGGCGACTGATGCAAGCCATAGCCGGCATTCACTACAATTTCTCGATGCCACAGGCGTATTGGGACAAAGCCTGGCAGGACGCCGGCAGCCCCGGCACACAAACCGATTACATCAGCGAACGCTACCTCGGGCTCATTCGCAACTTTCGTCGCTATTCCTGGCTCCTCATCTACTTGTATGGCGCATCACCGGCAGTGTGCTCCAGCTTCCTGAAAGGTCGCGACAGCCATGGTCTGCAGCCCTTCGACGCGGAGGGAAAAAGCCTCTACCTGCCCTACGGCACGGCCCTGCGAATGGGTGGCCTCGGCTATAACAGCGAAGCCCAGAAGTCGTTAAACGTTTGCTACAACTCGCTGGACAATTATGTGGCCACGCTGTCCAGTGCTATCGTGCAGCCTCACGCTGCCTACCAGAACATTCCTACCGGCCAGGATGGTGATTACCAGCAGCTGAATGCCAGCCTGTTGCAGATCGAGAACGAGTTTTACAGCCCGATTCGCCCCAAACGCGTCGCCCAGTCCGGAGAGACACCGCTGTGCGCCCTGGTCAGGGGCGGTATCGAGTACATCGAAGTCCGCTGTGTGGACCTCAGCCCCTTCTCACCGGTTGGCCTGGACGCCGCGCAAATGCGTTTCCTGGATACGTTTTTATTGTATTGCCTGCTGCAGGACAGCCCGGCCTGCGACGATGAGGAACAGCAGCGGCAGGACACTAATCTCGAAGCGGTAGTCAACACCGGCAGGCAGCCCGGCCTGCTGCTGAACAGCAACGGAAAGGATGTCCCGATGGTGCAGTGGGCGCAGGACATGCTCCAGGCGATGCATCCCATCGCCGGGCTATTGGATCAAACACACCAGAGCAGCGACTACAGCGCCAGCCTGCAAGACCAGTTGGCCAAAGTGGCTGACACGGAGCTCACGCCCTCTGCCCGAATACTGCGTGAGATGCGCGAGCGCAATTTACCCTTCTTTCGCCTGGCCATGTCCTACAGCGAGCAATGGGCCCGGTATTTTCGAGAGCGCCCGCTGACACCACAGGCACAGAGCGCATTTGAAAGTGAAACGGCGCACTCCCTGGAGGCGCAGAAAATGATCGAGCAATCCGACGACATCAGTTTTGAGCAGTACCTGCAGAATTTTTTCGCGCAGTACAATACGCTGTAAGGCATACCGCTGTGAATTTCCTGGCACACTTTCATCTCGCCTGGCCTGATGAAGGGCTGGTGGCCGGGGGGCTGGAAGGCGATTACGTCAAGGGCCTGCTGCGCGGCCAGATGCCCGAAAGCCTGGAGCGTGGCGTAAAGCTGCACCGGGCCATCGACGCCTATACCGACGCACACCCGTTAATCCTGCAATTGCGCCGCGAACTCCCTCCCGGCCTGCGGCGCTATGCCGGCATCCTGATCGACCTCAGTTTTGATCACTACCTCAGCCTGCACTGGTCCCGGTTTTCCAGTCTCCCGCTCGCCGACTTCAATCGCGAGGTCTACCGGATACTGGCGGTGAATGAAATGAACCTGAGCGATGGCGCGCGCTCCATGGTTGCACGACTCGTCGAGCACGATGTGCTCAACCTGTACCAGGATTGGGAAACCATTCCCGCCACCGCTGCGCGAATTGGCCAGCGCTTCAAGCGCCACAACCCGTTCCTCAACCTGGAGCGGGAGTTGTCGCCGGCAAAGGGCGCACTTGAGCAGACTTTCCTGGATTTTTACCCCCAGCTGGAGAGCTTCTGCAGGGATTCCATTCGGCGGTTATGAAATGCGTCCTGTCGCCGACCATTGCGCTCCATGCAAAAAATCCCTAGTGTACCGCCGACCCCCCATTGCTTTGGTTTATCTGTGAGGACACCACAACGCATGCTGCAATCTCTATCCCCACGGCTGGTATTTGCCGGACTCGTCATCCTGGCCGTTGTCTCAATGCTGTTTGCCCGCGTTTACCTGCAGGGATTTCTTGGCCTGGATGCCTGCCCCCTGTGCATGACGCAACGCGTATTCGTGGTGGCGTGGGGCGTCATTGCACTGATCGCCGTAATACACAATTCGCAGGGCCTGGCCAGCCGGCTCTATGCGGCGCTTTGCTGCGTGGCCGCCTGGGCGGGTGCCGCCGTGGCAGCACGGCATGTCTGGTTACAACACCTGCCGGAGGACCAGGTACCCGCCTGCGGGCCCAGCCTCGATTACATGATTGAAAACCTGCCGTTTGAGGACACGCTGAGCATTGTGCTGGCCGGGGATGGCAATTGCGCGGAGGTCACCTGGCGCTTTCTCGGCTTCAGTATCCCGGAGCAGACACTGGCCGTGTTCTGCGTCGCAATCCTGGTCAGCCTGTGGCAGAGCGCGCGCGACTATCCGGCAAACGGGCACACCGACAGGTAGTAACACTCCCCTGGCCGTCCCAAGGATTCAACTTGCCCGCCCTTGCGCGCAGTCATATAGTTAGGGGGCCACTCACTCGCAGGGAACTCAGCCATGCTCTCCAATGACAGCGACCCAAAGCAGCACTTCGAAGCAGTAGAGGATTTGCTTACACGGTGGCTAAAGGAGAGGCGTGCGCTGCTGGGCGCGTACACCGAAATTATCGTCACGCTGGATTACCACCTGGATGATGAGGCGATGCAAAAACGGCAGGAAGCGCTGTGCGAACTACTGGTGGACTATATCTCTGCCGGACACTTTGAAGTCTTTCACGAATTGATCAATGAAGCGGAGAGTTTCGACGATGGGAGCTGCGTCCTGGCCGAGAAACTGATGCCCTCAATCGGGGACACCACAGAGGTGATCCTGGCCTATGAGGAAAAATACGCCAATGCGCAGGGACATCCGGAAAAATTAAAGCGCGATCTGTCAGCCCTTGGAGAGGTGCTGGAGTCGCGCTTTGTACTGGAAGACCAGCTCATCGCCGGCCTTCACAATCGACACCGGCGCCTGGTAGCGCAGATGCCGAAGTCCGCGTAAGCCTTATTCGGCTGCGGCGGGCTCTGCTGCGTCAGGCGCTGCAGCATCGTCCTCGCTGGGAATGCCAATCAGCTCCACTTCAAAAACCAGTGCTGCGTTAGGGCCGATAACCTGACCAGCACCACCGGCACCGTAGGCCAATTCAGCCGGTATCGCCAGCTCCCACTTTGAACCCACTGGCATCAGTTGCAGCGCCTCGGTCCAGCCGGGGATAACCTGGCCAACACCAAAGGTAACTGTCTCACCGCGACTGTAGGACGAGTCGAACTCTGTGCCATCCGTCAACGTACCGCGGTAGTGCACTTCCACCGTATCGTCCGGGCCCGGCACAGGTCCGGTTCCCTCGGTGATGATTTTGTACTGCAGGCCGGATTCAGTCGTCACCACGCCTTCCTCAGCTGCGTTGGCCGCCAGGAATGCCGCTGACGCCGCCTCATTGGCTTCGCTCAGGGCCGCCTGTGCTGCCTCATTCTCGGCATTGGCTTTTTCCTGGTAAGCCTGCATTTCAGCAGCGATCTCTTCCTGGGTCATGCGCGAATCCTTGCCCTCGAGCGCATCGGCAAGCCCGAGGCCAAACGCAGTCGCGTCCAACGGCACGCCGTCAGCCTGCATACGCTGGCCCAAACCATAGGCGATGCCGTAGCTCAACCGCTGCTCGGTAGTCGTCAGCGCTGCAGGAGCCGCGGCTTCTGTGGTAGCAGCCGGCTTCTCAGCAGGTGCAGTGGAGTTCATTTGATCACAAGCTTGCAGTGCGACAACGCTGACCAGGGCCAGCGGCAGTAAATACGTCTTCATATTTCATTCCATAGTCGTCAAAGAAATCGTGAGAATTGTGCATTCTCCTGTCACTGCCTGATTATCCCCGCGGCGTTATTCGCACCTCGGGCCTAATGCATCGCGAGATATCTCCATGCCATCGGGCGGGAAAGTCAGCTATCGCAGTGGGGCTACATCTTACTACCCACCTTTCCCGGGCGCTACCCCTGCCTCACGGCGATATCAGGCAGGCCAGATGCGTGATCTCGCGCTCCCATCCCCTATTTTCCGGACTGGCCAACCGCGTAACCTGTGCCAGGTTGTCCCGCAGGGGATTGTCTTCATGGGGAAGCTCTGCGGAGCGCCGGTAAAACGCATGCATCTGGTCCTGCTGTTCCCGCTCAGCCCGCAATTCCAGCGCCTTGAGCTCTTCGCGCACGCCCGCCGCCTGGCTGTAACCCCGCAATTCGCGCCGCAGCTGGCGCAGCGGCCTCACCACGCTGTCCCGCCACGGGGTGACCAGGGCGTCCACTTCATTCAGGTGAGCGGCGCTGAGGCGCCGATTGATGTGTGCCAGCCAGGCCGCGTAGAGCAACAGGTTCACATCCACACCGTATGTGTCCTGCAGCGTGAGGCAGGTCGTTGCAACCTCCTCGACGCGATACGTAGCCAGTGAATAGTC
>JAGRIK010000096.1 GCA_020443325.1 Halioglobus sp. | reverse complement strand
TAAAGGATTTACAGGCATACGCCAGCATCACTTTCTCCTTCCAGTGATCGGAAATATGCGGCGACGCTACAACGCGCAAGGCCTTCTGTGAAACACGCAAAAGGTCGTTGACCGCAGCGCTTACCGGCAGCTTTAGAAATATCTCTACAGCCCATACCGTCACGACAACAATAATCAGGTATTCCATAAGCTCGTATGCATCATGTCAGCGGCCAACCCCGGGGGACACATCGGAACAGGGACAGACTCCAGGTTGCCCGTCCCCGAGAAGCCATATTCGTCGAGGCTGCGTTCAACGTGAACGATTCAACTCGCCATCTATCAGCCCGATAGTGCCAAACACGAATCCGCAGAAGACAGTCTGGACACCAATCGTTATCGCCGTTACAGCGGGGATGACCAACCGTAAACTGTCGGCGTAAGAAAGCGGACCAAAATCAGCACGCTGCCACTTCAGAAGCGCAAAAATAAACAGGGCGACGCCTGCCACCAGGAGGAGACTGCCGGTGACGGCACCCCATTCAACAGGACCTTTCTCGAGAAGTTTGCGGAACCGGGCATCCGGTCTTCGCAGCCCGATGTGAACAGAAAAAGCCTGCGTAAACAGCGCAAAAAATATGGCCTGGAAGCCCACTATCATTGAGGTGGCACACAACAGCATGGTGTTGGTATCGAAGCTGACACCGCCAATGTTTAAAGGGCCGGTGGCCAATGCGCCGAAACCGACGAGACCCGCAGCGAACATGGCTACCCCAGGATAGAAGAATAGCCACTTCGGCGAGAAAAGCAGCAGGAACTTCAGGTGCCGCCAGCCATCCCGCCAACTGTTGAGGTGAGGAGGCCGGCTTCTGCCGTCCGGCCGCAGCGTGACGGGAACCTGGTCCATTTTCAGGTGGGCGGCGGCTGATTTGACCACCATTTCAGACGCAAACTCCATACCCGAACAACGCAGGTTGAGTTGCAATATCGCCTCGCGCCTGAATGCGCGCAACCCGCAATGAAAATCGTCGACCGGAGAGCGGAAGAAAACCTTCCCAACGCCCGACAATATCGGGTTACCGATCCAGCGGTGCAACCATGGCATCGCTCCCGGCTCAATCGTTCCCCCACCCCTGGGGAATCGGCACCCCATTACAAGGTCGGCGCCGGAACGCAAACGGTCGAGAAAATGCCCGAGTTCGCCAAAGTTATAGCTGCCATCGGCATCGCCCATCATCACGAATTGGCTGCGGGAATTGTTTATCCCTCCGATAAGCGCATTGCCATAGCCACGTTCGGGAACGGGCACAACACGGGCGCCGGCCGCAACCGCGATTTCCTGTGAGCCATCAGTACTGCCATTGTCAGCGACTATCACTTCCCCGCTGACACCACAGGCACTGATAGCCTCGAGTGCTTCGCAGATACAGGCACGCAACGTCTCCGCTTCATTCAGGCAGGGCATGACAATGGAGATTTCCAGCTCATCGCCCGACACTGATTCGTCGGGCGAAGGGTCTCGTGAGGACATGGATTCTTACGTCTTTCCGGTTAGCATAGCGCCGCAGTGTATGTGAGCGCTTTGCAGTCTGTCAAAGCGCTCACAGGGCATGCATGAGTCGCGCTACTGCGCTTGCTGCTCCAGCCACAAAACCAGGAGCTTGTAGAAGATCGACAAAATCACCGCACCGGCAAAAAGGCCGACGATACCGGACATAATCATCCCACCGATCGCGCCAACCAGTATGACCGGCATAGGGATATCCAGCCCCCGCCCCATCAATATCGGCTTCAGGACGTTGTCACTGGCACCGGCCAGGAGCTGGTAAACGGTGAAGATCACTGCGGAGGTGGTGTCTGCCGTGGAGAACACATAGACGATAATGGGCGCCAGGACAATCAGCGTCGGCACCTGGGCTATCGCTATAATAAGGATGACCACCGTCAAAATTGGCGCGCCCGGGATGCCCATCACAAACAGGCCGATGGCGATAATAATGGTTTGGATAACGGCGACACCGACGACGCCCTGCAGCACGCTACGCACAGTCGCCACTGCCAACGGCGCCCAATCACCACCTGGACTCAACCCCCCTACGCGCACGAAGAAGCGGTGCGCTGCGGCGCCACAACTCTCGGCGAACGTCATAAACCCCCCGGCGATTATCAGTGCCGCCACCAGAACCAGCACACCGAGAAGACTGCTGCCGATTTTCTTGAGCAGCCCTCCTGCCAGTTCCTTCAGCTGCGTGGCATTACTCGTGGCGAATTTCTCAAGGTCGGTACTGGCGTTACTCCAGGCAGAATAAAGCTTCTCACCGACAAGGGGCCAGTCCTTCACTTTCGGGGCAGGCGGCGGTACTTTCAGCTTTCCCTCCTCCAGCGCCGTGGTGGCCTCTCTTATTACCCCAATACTCGCATCCATCACAAACCAGGTCGGCGCCACCAGCGCTATGATGAAAAACAGCGTGACCAGTGTGGCAGCAAGCCCACGTCGGCCGCCTATCCTGGATTCGAGCCATTTCACCAGCGTGAAGGCGGCTATCGCGATGATGGCGCCCCAAATGATGGGCGTCGTAAGCGGCTTGACGATATCGTAGGCCAGTGTGAGCAATACCAG
>JAGRIK010000095.1 GCA_020443325.1 Halioglobus sp. | reverse complement strand
TCCGTCCAGGGTGGCGGGGGCATCTGCACCCCTGTGGACACACTGTCCCACAGGAAAACGGTGAGATCGGGCGCTGCGGGCGGCACTGCCAGGTGCTGCAGGGCGGGTGTCAGCTGCGGCACGAGTGCCCGGCCGGCAAAGCAAAGCCGCAGCACAAAGTCACCGATACGATAGTAGTGTTCGCTACTCCCCGCACTGGCAATGGCGAGTTGGCTGGCCCGCCGGACCTCTTCGAAAAAGGCCTCCGGCGCCTGCGCCGCTCCGACGGCGATGTCGCTCACGCAGCTACCCTGTCGGCAGGAGCCGTCGCGGGCCAATCAGGTGGCATGTCATAACCGTAGCGGGACAGGTCAAGACCCGTGAGTGCGGCCGTGATGCCATTGCTCTGCTGATAGCGGTTGCCGACCATGGTGGCTATGGTCTCGGCGCTACTTTGGGCCCACCGCTCCTTGAGTTGCCGGGGCAGGCGTTCATCGAGCCGCATTAGGCGGTGCTTCAGGCGACTGTGATCGATATTCAGTGGCAGCAATACGCTGGGATTGAGGTCGAATTTGCGCAAAAAGAGACGGTTGATTATGCGTTTCAACTCTACGGCCAGCGCAGACATGGCGCGGTTGGCTCGCCGCTCGAAAGGCAGGGCTGCCAATGCCTCTTCCGACAGTGGTGCTGCGCAATAATCGGCTATTTGGCGGACAAAGCAGGCCGGGTCCTCGCGGAACAATTCATAGGGCAGGACCAGCACGTTGGTCGCGCCGAACAGCTGTTGATAATACTCAATCAACAGGTGGTACTCGAAACGGGGCAGGCCGAACACCGGCAGTTTAGGTGTCATGACCGGATTCTGGAACATGCCGAGGTAGTGGCGCAGTTTCAGCGGCCCGCATCCGGACTTGATGTACTGGTTGTAGCTGGACCACAGCATGTCTTTCTGTTCGCGAATCACGATCAGTATCTTTGCGCCGGGAAAGAGTCTGTACAGATTGTTGGCGTACTCCCGCGAGTCATAGCCGGAACTGGCCATGGCACCGGACAGGCGTTCGCGGGATATGACCGGAACGAGTCCATCGTCCCGGGGCCGGGAAAAGGACGCGAAAAATGCCTTGCTAGCCGGCAAGTCGAAATCAAAGGGCGTCCTGGTGATGAGCAGCCGCTTTATGTCGGCGGCGGAATAGGGGCTGACGAACCCGGCATCGGGGTTGTCAAACAACTGCATCTGCAGCCAGGTACTGGCCGTTTTGTGGTAGCCGATATGTATTAGCTGTTGTCGATCAGTCATATCCAGATGCTCAATCCGGGGCTTGTTGGCCGCAACGCGAATACAGTGCAAAGTGGGCTTCAGCGCAGTTTCGCCAGGTGTAGGACTGCACGTGGTCCAGGCCGCGCCGGATCATGTCGGCCCTGACTTTTACATCGGCCAGTGCGACCTCACAGGCCTGGGCGATGCACTCTGGACTGTTGGGGTCGTCAACCAGCATTGCCGCTCCCCCCGCCACCTCCGGCAGTGCCGTGCAATTCGAAGTTACCACCGGCACACCGCATGCCATCGCCTCCAGTACCGGTATCCCAAAACCCTCGTACAGGGATGGAAACACAAACAGTTCGGCCCCGCGATACAGTCGCACCAGCCTGGCGTCGGAAACAGGGCCCGTTAGCTCCACCGCCTGTTCCAGCCCCAGGCTGGATACCAGCGCTCTGAGCTCCCGGGTATCCCGGCCGGGGCTTCCCGCCAGGACCAGGCGGTGTGGCAGGTCCAGCCGTTGTCGCAGCAGTCCGAAGGCCCGCACCAGGCGAGGCAGGTTCTTGCGCGGTTCGCAGGGCCCTACATGCAGGAGATACGGTGGGGACTGTGCGCCTTTACGATCCGCATCCTCGGACCCTGGGAGCGGTTCGCCGCCCTGGAAGCGGGACAAGTCTACCCCATTGGGGATCACCGTGATCTGGCCGGGGGGCAACTCGTAGTGACGGACCAGTTCGTCCTTCGACCACTGGGAGACGGTTACTACCTGCGCCAGCGCCGCGGCACCCGATCTAAGGCCGCTCCTGATCCTGTCGCCCCGCTCCGGATCCCACAATTCGGCAGCGTAAGCCGAGGCGCCGTGCACGGTAACGATTTTGGCCGCCCTGCCCCTGGCCCAGCCGGGTGGCAGGTAGTGGTAGGGGTAATGTATGACGTCGGCGCGGGACAACGATTGTCCCCAGGGCCGCAGGAAACGCCGGTTCAGTCGGGTGGCAAAGTTCGAAGGGCGCCGGGCAGGGTCGAAAGTCGCCAGCCAGCGCCCGGCGGGCACTTCCCGCCCCCAGCTCAGGATTCGCAGATCCAGGCTGTTGCCGCCGCTGTCGGCGTGGCTCGCCAATCCCATCATGTAACGCGCCACGCCGTTCATGCGCGCATGCGGTGTCCGGTCCACCACGGTTGCCCGGATCACACTGCCACTCCGGCGTTGCGCGTGAATAGCAGGAGTTGGCGCACCCTTATGCCACCGGGCCCCTGGCGCCATAAGTCGCCCAGGTGCCTGGCGTACTGTTCGATAAGCGATCGCTGCACCTCCTCGCGACTGCCTTCTATTTGGTGCATGGGTGGGTACAGGCGTATATGGAATCCGCCGCGTTCGTCAGGCGAAACCGCCACCGGTATAACGCAGGCCCCGGTATCCATGGCGAGCTCCGTAAAGCCGGTCTTGAACGGCAGCCTGCCCGACAGGAACGGAACTTCGATCGAGGTTGACCCCACCTGGCCGTCCGGCAGAATGATCGCCACACCGCCGCCCTGCAGGTTCTTGCGTGCCATATGGAGATCGCGGGCACTGAGGAACATTCTGTTTTCCTCAGTGACAGCCATACCTTCAGATTTCATGCGAGACTGCATTTGCTCCCGCACTGCGTAAACATCTATCCCCTGGCGTCGCAAGGCGCCAGTAAACAGCCCCGCGAAGCCGTAGTGACTGGTCGTGAACAGTATGCCCCGTCCGTCGGCACGCGCTTGCGTGACATGCTCCCAGCCCTCCCACGTCAACCAGTCCTCGGCTACCGCGCCGCCTGTTCGCCACTGGTTCTGGAAGAAACTCCGGGCCAGCGTTTCGAGCAGCAGGCCCTGCTGCACCGCCGGCCCCAGCATGGAGGGTGGGAGGTCTACGCTGGCCAGGAAGTCGCGGATGAGGTTCACGTAGTCACGACACAGGCAGTTTTGTACAACCCGGAAGCTATACAACCACTTCGCCACAGGGTAGGTAAGCCGGTAGACGGCCTCGGCCTTGTTGAATCGCTGGCTCTGTTGGTTCAGGAATCGACAGACGACATTGATGGCCTTGATCGACCTGACCTTGTGATGCGACTGGCTGCGATAAAGCATTGACACACTCAGCTGTCTCCCAGGGCCGCCGACACCATTGCGTCGAAATTGTGCGCGCGAGCTGTCATGGCGGAGGCCTGCTGCATCAGCTCCAGGGCATCGCCACTGGACATATGCATGACTTCGCTGACCTTTCGTTCAT
>JAGRIK010000094.1 GCA_020443325.1 Halioglobus sp. | reverse complement strand
AGGTTCAAATCCTGCCGTCCCGACCAATTATTCCCATTAGAAAACAGAGCATTATGTAAGGCCGAGATTATCGATAATCTCGGCTTTTTTCGTTGGGGCTCACGCTAGGCTAAATTGTGGCGAATAAATGGCCTCAACAGTGGCCCTTTGCAACTCGGCTCTACTCCACTAATGGGGATGGGCATTCATACGTATCCGATTGATGATGCCCTCCTATCCACAGTGAGTTAACACCCTCACCGGATTTCTATTTTGTCAGTGAATCATATCGTCTACACTCGATAAACGTTTATCACTCTACAAAATGTGAAAGGAGTGAATTGAGAAGCGCATGAAATCAATACCCATTCCCCAGGTCAGTGGCGCACAGAAGAACATGGGCCATTACGAGGAGTTTTGCGATAACCCGGCGCTTTTCTTGCAGCGTGCCTATAACGAAAACGGTGAGGTGTGTGAGTTTGACCTCGCCGGCCTTAAAACGGTCCTGATGGTGTCCCCGGCGGCACAGGAGGCGGTTTTCCGAGCGCCAGATGACCTTCTTAGTGCGGCCGAGGCCTACCAGATGATGGTGCCCGTGTTTGGGCAAGGCATTCAGTATGGTGCGCCCCCCCAGATAGAACGCCAGCAGCTCAAGATGCAGGCACGCGGACTGCGCCAGGATCGGATGAAAACCTATGCGGCGGTCATCGCCAAAGAAGTCGAGGACTGGGTATCGGATTGGGGTGATGAAGGAGAACTGGATATCTACGACGCCTTTACGCGTTTGACGTTGAAGACTTCCACGCATTGCCTCATGGGCTCAGAGTTTCGTTACTCACTGACAGATGAATTTGCGGATCTGTACCACGACCTGGAATATGCGGTCAGCCCGGCTGCCTTGCGGGACCCCCAGGGGCAGGAACAAGTGGCTGTCAGGCGTGATATTGCACGGGCAAGGCTGGGGGAGCTCATTGGCGAGCGGATTGCCTTGCGCCGACAGGATAATCAGGAATACGACGATATGTTGCAGGTATACCTGGATGCCACCTATGAAGATGGTACCGGGCTTAGCGATGATGAAATATGCGGTATGGTGATCTGGTTCATGTTTGCTGGCCATCATACCAGCGGTAACACATCCAGCTGGGCGGCTGTGGAGTTGGCTCGCCATGCGGAACTCGCTGGAGACATTACTCTGCAGATCGATGAGCTTTTCCGCCACACCACGGAGTTGAGTCGCAATGCGTTGAAGGAAATTCCCCTGTTGGATGCTTTTATACTGGAGACGTTGCGACTGCACCCGCCCCTGGTGACGCTCACTCGCAGGGTGATGCAGGGCTTTGATTATGCGGATTACCACATCGAAGCCGGTAAGAACGTGATGGTGTCCCCTTATGTAGCCCATCGATTGGAAGCGTTCTATGATCACCCCGAAGTGTTTGATCCAGCGCGAAAGCATCCGGACAACGTGTTCTCGTTTATCCCTTTTGGAGGGGGACATCGAAAATGTGTCGGCAATGCCTTCGCGCTGCTGCAGGTAAAGGCAATATTTTGCGCACTGTTGCACCGATATACCTTTGAAACAGTTGATGCCCCGGAGAGTTATACCGATATCATGCCCTCTTTGATTTTACGGCCGAGTGCGCCGTGCATGTTGCGATATCGGCGTCGCAGGCGGGAGGCTTAGTGGGACGGTACTGTATTAAAGTTGATATGCAATTATGCCAGGGCCACGGCGAGTGTGCCGAGGAGGCGCCAGAAGTGTTTGCGATAGACTATGAAACCGCGGTCTATCCCAGGGTGCGGGTGCTGCAGTCCAGGCCGGATAGTAGCCTTAGCGGAAAAGTTGAAGCTGCAGCGAAGTACTGTCCGAACAAGGTTATCACCCTGTTGTTACTCGACGAGGATTAGCGCTATTGGAATTTCCGGGTCGGTTGGGGAGTCTGGGCGACGTAGTCGCGAGTCCTGCACCGAAACGCCACTGCCGCTCCAGTTGTTGGTGTATAAATGTTCTCGACCGGCTTGCGCTTTAGTGTTGTGAATTGCTTTACCGGCTTGCCCATCAGATGATGGATGTCATTCTGTCCCCGTCAGGGGGCTCCGTCATCTGAAGTCAACATTTCACAGTTGACGTCCGGGATAGAATGAACCGGGGCACGGTGCGAAGGAAGCGGTGGAGAGTTTACTCATTTACACAGCGTTGGAGCGGCATCGTGTTAAGGAATTGCCGGGAGTTTTTACACAGGAGAAGATTTGATGAGTAAGCAAAGTAAACAGCCCGACCTGAGGCATGATTACTCCGGTGCATTCGACCCGCAATTAATGCTGGAGGATTTCTCCAGAGATTTTCTCTCTCGCCTGGCGCACGAGTTTAATTTGATTGGGCACCTGTTTGATCGAGTGGCTCAGCCTTTGGTGGCGATTGATTATGGCCGCGAAGGCTTTACCCGATCGGGGATTGAGGAGTGGCAGGGTGCTAGCCCTATCTATTCGAAGCGTATGCAGCGCGCGCTCGGTTTCGAGGGTGATACCGTGGAGACGGTGTTCAAAAACATTCAACTCGAGGTGGGCTCTCCACAGCAGTTCATGGACTTCCAGTTTCGTCTGGATGAACCCGATTACGGTGAGTTCTGGCTGGCGCACTGCGGTGCGTTGATGGACCTGGAGAACAACGGCAATGACACCGGATTTATTCAGGCGATGTGCCATGACATAGAGGATCCGACCTTCGATGCCACAGCGGCCGCTACACATCCGCGCATCGTCGTGCGGCCCCTGCATCGTCCACCGCGAATTGATGTCGATGGCGGGAACGGCGTCGGGCGTTATCCGCACTGTCGCTGGAAAGTGTATAAAGAGGAGGAAGATACTACCTTTGAGCATCACTCCATTATGTATGAGTTGCAGAAGAGTCTGCTGGCAGGTATCGCGCTGGTAGCGCCTGAGGAAACAAGAGAGACCGGCGGCCTCGACGACTACAGCGGGCAATTTGACCCGCACCTTCAGTTTGAGGATTTTTCGCACCGCGCCCTGCAGACCATTATTCAGGAAAACGCCGTTCAGGCACTTCTGCTGTCGCACAGTTACACCCGCAGCCAGACCATTAATTATGGTGACGAGGTAGGCCGTCGATTCTCGGAGCGGTCATGGGTAGGTCATGGTAGGGTAGCGGTGGAGCGTTTTCAGAAGAACCTGGGGCTGGACGGTGACGATATCGAGACCATGGCGAAAATCTTCCAGCTGCACCCGAATTTCTACCCTCGCACCTATGTTGATTTCAATGTCGATATTACCGGGCCAAACAGTTTGCGCCTCAGTATCGGCGACTGCCCTGCGCTGGCTGAAGCGGTAAAGCACAACTGGTTCAGCCAGTTGTCGGCGGACCCTCATCCCGCGCTGGAGTCTATTGCAGCGCACGTCAATCCCCGCGCACGCTGTCATAAAGTTGACGATTATGGTGGCTCTGGTTTTGCCTGGGATATCGTGATCGATGAACAGAATACGCCCATGAAGGAGCCGTTTGAGATGCAGATTGCTCGAAGTAGCGGCGGCGTAAATTTCAAATTTGAAAGGCGCCGTATGCCCGGCGTAATCGCCCGCGGTTAGTCAAGCGTGATTGCTGCTCCATAGGTTCAGGCAATAGAACCGTCAATGGCCGGGGCACGGAGCCGAATCGGACAACGGCAGAGAGGGAGAGGCGGTGCCTCGGGTCGGTCGCCGGGGCCGCCCATTTTGGCAGCCGTTAGCCTGATTCTGGTGTTTTCACCTTCCCCGCCAAAAATCAACTTGTTAATGTTGCTGCCGTACAATATAGTCAAAACTATAAAAATACGCCTCAGGTGGTCAGATTATGCGAGTAAAAAACTATCCATTACTGGTCAGCACCGTCTTATCTCTTGCGGTGACATTCCATGCCAAAGTGCAGGCTGAGTCCTCTCTGGTGCTGGAGGAGATTATCGTCACGGCACAGAAACGCCTGGAGTCGCTGGAGGATACCCCCATCACTATCAACGTGGTAACGGGAGAGGCGTTGGATGAATATGCCATTTTCAGTTTTGATGAACTCTCCAACATGACCGCCGGCCTTACTATCAACGGCACGAATTTCGATACTGACATCGCGACACGTGGCATGGGCACCAATCTGAACGCCCCCGTTTCGCCGCGTGTCACCACATATATGGATGGGACATTTATCTCGCAATCCCGCAACCTGTACAGCGGCCTGTTCGATCTTCAGCAACTGGAACTGTTGCGTGGTCCCCAGGGGACGCTGTATGGAAAAAGCTCGCCGGCGGGCGCGTTAACGATAAGAACCGCCAACCCGAATCTGGAAAAGATAGACGGATCGATCAGGCAGAGCTTTAATGACCGGGATGGGACCAATACACAGGTTGCGGCATCATTGCCGCTGATAAAGAACGAACTGGGTCTGCGAGTATCGGGGCTGTACGACAACAATGAAGACAGCGATGTCTATAACAGTACCCTGGACAAACACGCAGAGACGAAAACCAAAGCCTATCGCCTGGTTATGTTATGGGAGCCCACGAATAATTTTGACGCGCGTTTATCCTGGCACCATATTAAGGATGATGCGGATGCTGACCCGGTCGTCGAGGGTGCAGGTCTGGACTTTGATGATCGGATCGCATTGGCGGAATTTGATTCCACCTATAAGAACAAAGCTAAATTCCTGATTCTGGAGAGTAACTACACGTTTTCCAATGAGTGGGTCGCTACATTCTCCTACAGCTACCAAGATGCAGCGATTGATCGCTATTACGACCAGGATGCAACGGCTGTGCAGGCGCGTGAGCAATATGTGCCTTCGCCAACCGAGGCCAATATTTATGAGTTGCGTCTCGCCTCGCAGGACAACGATTTCTGGAACTGGACCGTGGGTGCCTATTATGGAGACTCTGATTCAAATACAAAGGTAGATGTCAGTACCTATCTGTTCGACCCCCGTATTCAGGGAACCGTAGTGCGTGCCGATACAGACTCGTCAGCATCATTGACGGGCGAAGACTGGGCATTGTTCTCGCATAATTCGATAAACGTAAGCGAGAACGGAACATTAACCGTTGGTCTGCGTTACAACGATGTCAAACGCGACGCGGCTCAGCCGTTTTTGACAGATGTATACCTGCTGACGCCTGCGGGGGAACTGCTGGTCCAGTCGAGGGAGACGGATGGTGTTCTACCAGGCGCGCAGCATCTCTCCGACAATGCTGTGACTGGATCACTTAAGTACCAGTATAATTTTCATGACGACCTGATGGCCTATACGGCTTTCGATACAGGCTGGCGGGACGGTTCGGCCAACATTGCTGGAAATCCACAGCCGCCTGTATTCGGGGCCTTCGATTCAGAGGATAGTTATAACCTGGAAATCGGTTTCAAGTGGAAATTGTGGGATGGCCGTGGCCTGTTTAACTTCGCTGCATATTACCAGCTTTACGATCAGTTCCAGTACCAGGCTGCGAGTGTGTCCTACAGGGATCAGGACGGCAACATCTCACTCTCTGATCCCGTGGTCAATGTGGATGAGGCCGAGTCCTACGGTTTTGATACCGACTTCTCTGTATTAATCAGCGAGCACTGGAATCTAAATTCGTCTTTAAGCTTCAACCAGACGGAATTGACTGACGCCGGTGACGTACCGTGTACCGATGGAGAGCCTATTGGTGCGGCGGTCTGGTCCTTCAATACCTGTGACCTGACTGGGGAAAGAGCCAGCGGCTTGCCAGAATGGTCGGCCAATGTGTCCTCCGAATACTGGGGTAGCGTTAGAAGTATTTCCAGCGAGTGGTATCTGCGCGGTTTGCTCAATGCGGAGACTGAGTACTACTCGCCCGTCTTCCGTGATGACCTGGACAGCTATGTCACGTTGGATCTGTATGTGGGTTTGCGATCTGTCGATGCGGTATGGGACGTCAATGTCTGGGTTAAAAATATTGCGGATGAGAGCGCAAAGTTAAAGGACAGGTCGCTTCCTGATATACCCGATTACTCAACTGGCGTGATGGTCCCTTCGCCCTATGTCGAAATCAGAAGTCAGATTGCCCCGCGCACTTACGGGATTACCCTAAGCTATAACTTTGGGCTATAAAATCGACCGAAAGGTACTTGTCTGATGGAATTATTGATGACCTTTAGCGTCATGGGGTCGGGTTCGGCATTGTCACCGTCCACAGACTATTGTTCATCTGCGAGCCAGTAGTGACTGCGGCTGCGCACATGCTGGATGAAGCGGTGGTTTTTTCCCCTACCAGAACGTGCCCCTTGGCGAGGGGGGAGTGACGGGTGTGGTTCGCTCTGGCAACTACCGGCTCTTCCTTATCAGAACCGGCAGAGCAACTTCGTGGGGTGCCTGAAGATTGTGCCGCTTGGCGCCGCTCCCTCCAGGCTGGTTAGCTCAAGGTTTGGCAGACGTTCCAGCAGCGAGTCCAGAGTGGTGCGCAGGTTCATGCGCGCCAGGTGCATGCCTGGGCACATCCGGGGGCCGTGGCCGAAGGTCATCGACTTGGATTCTTCCGTACGGTCGATGGCAAATACATGGGGGTTGTCAAACCTGGCCGGGTCGTGGTTTGCAGACGCAATGCCCATGAATACAAATGTGTTGGAGGGTATTTCTACGCCTTCGATTACTACTGATGTCGTCTCCGGCGTCATGCGTGGCAGGAAGGATACCGCGGCTTCCCAGCGCAGGGCCTCATCAATCGCACTATCGCGAAGTGCTTCATCGTCGCGTACTCTCGCCCAGTTTCCTGTCGTTAGCAGGGCATAGAGGAGATTGCCGAGCGAGTCGTGAGTCGTCGATGAGCCGGCACTGAACATAATGCCGATATGGGACTTGAGCAGGGCATCATCCATTCTTACCCCGTCGACCTCGTCGTGAATCAACTGGGAGATAACATCGCCTTTCGGGCTGCGCCGACGATCCTCAATTACAGGATCGAGGTAAGTCCAGAGCTCATCGCGGCATCTGTAAGCGCGTTCCGGGTCCGAAGTGAAATGCAGCAGGCCGACCACCCAGTCGGCAAACTTTGTCTCCTCGTCGCGGGGTATGCCCAGCATGCGGGCAATTACGATGTAAGGATATAAAAGGGTGAACGTTTTCGTCAGATCGGCTTCACCCGCTGCGACAAATTTATCGATGAGTTCGTTGGCAACATCCTTGAGCATGGCGCTGTCCATCTTATCGACCATTTTGGGCCGAAACGTCGGTGTTGCCAGCTTTCGGTACAGCCGATGGCGCTCTCCTGACATGGATTGAAAGTTTTCGCCAATCAGCGGCGCGATACCTAACTGGTAGGCCCGCTCCGGAGGCAGGTTCTGTGTATCCTTGAACGCGCGGGTCAAGGCGTCATGGGTCGTCGCCAGGTAGCCGCTGGTACCGTAATAGGTGATGGGGACCACAGAACCCATTTGGCGGAGTTCATCCATGAACCGGTGCAGTTCCAGGCCGGGCAGTTCCCAGGTTGAAAAATCCTGGGCCAGTTGATCCTGTTTATTCAAGCGCGGCTCCTGAAAATAGGCATGGCTTGCGGGAGACGATAAAGCAGGTGACACACGTGTGTCAACACTAGTATCATTGCGCGTTATGAAGAGCCTATCTCGCGCATTCACCATGGAACTAGGGAAGTAGGAGAGCAGGTTGGAGGTACAGATCATCAAGCGCCGCATCAGTCCCCAGCAAAAGGAGCGGCGGCAGCACATTATTGCTTGTGCCAGGCAGTTGATACTGGAACAGGGCGCTACGATGTCCATGGAAGCGGTGGCCGCAATGGCCGGGACCTCGCGGAGTACGCTTTACAGGAGCTTCACGTCGCGCGAGCACCTGATTGCCGATGTGACGCTCGATGCGGGCTACCGGCTCATTGAATTTCTGGAACAACATCCGCCGCAGGGACGCACCGTGGGGGGAAAAATTTCATCGTTGTGCGCGCAAGTCAGTACGCTGGCTGCGGGCAGCAGCACACTGCTGGCCGTCTGCGTAAACAATATTGCATCCGAAGATCCGGCGGTGATCGATGCGCAACACGAGATTGAGCGCCTGATTAGTGGGATCTTCGGCAGTGTGCTGGGTGAAGTTCCGGTCGCCAACCGGGGTAAAGTAGAAAGCACCATCTTCCGGTATCTGTTGGGCAGTTTTATATTAGCAACGACCGGAAAATTAACGTTCGATGAAATTTCTACAGATCTGGCAGACCTGTGCAGGAACCTTCTGTCTGCGGTTTGGGATCGGGATTGCACGGCGCAGGGGCAGACAAGCTAACTGCATATAGAACGTCATTCTATCGGTCAGTAGTCTGCGTGAGGTTTTCACCCTGGGTCTGTCGTGCAGGGTGTGGTGATTGGGGCAGTGATCAGCGTACGCGCGCACTGTCGTCGCGGTGCAGCCGACCATTGAAGTCAATGTGACTTTCCGTGCGAGTGTTCCATTAATCCGCTTTGTAGACTGCCCCGGTTTATCCGCTTATGCTACACGGCTTATTTGCCAGCCAGCCAATCGGGAGCTCAGGGTTTGATCATTTCCGAATCTTTGCAGTTTATCTATATTGCCGTACCGAAGACGGGAAGCAGCAGCATGGAAGCTGCATTGAAAGAGTACGTCAGTGAGCGCCTGTCCGCTGGTGTGAAGAAACACAGTCCCGCCAGGTTGTTGAAAAGTGAACTGGGCGATGAATTCTGGGACCAGTGCTTCAAGACTGCGATTGTTCGTGAGCCTTTCGACTGGATGTATTCCTGGTATCGCTTTCGGCAGCGGGATGCGCTGAAAGATCCCGCTCACAAATTTCACCACCGCTATACCGGCAATATAAGCTTCGATGAATTCGTCCAGACGTTTAACAAGAATGATTTCATGTTGAAACAATCGGATTTTATCTGTGACGAACTCGGTACTGTGATGGTCGACTTTGTCGGCAGGGTTGAATCCTTGCAATCCGACTTCGATCATATTTGCAGTCGCCTGGGCCTCGCTCCGATAACGTTGCCACTACTGAACGTCAGCAGGCAGGAGCGCGGTCAGATCGAATCTCTCAGCCCGTCGTCGAAAGAGCGGATAGAACGAATTTTCAAGAAGGATTTTGAACTGTTCGGTTACTAGGATACCTCCGAATCACGCAGTAACTGTCATCGCGCTCCGCCGGAGTGTCCCGTGGTGGCGTCCCTGATAGATTCAGGCAGATTGCGCGGTAGATCCCCCGGCGCGATGTTTGAGTATCTGGCCGTCATGTCCCGGGAGTTATACGTGTCCCAGAACAGCACTGGTCCCCTGTTGCGCTCCAACTGGTCGAGAAACGCAGCCGCAGCCTTGGCGGTGTACGTTTGCTCCAGGGCTATTCCCATCGCTTTAAAACGCTTAAGCGCCTGCAGGCCTTTTTCGGTGGCCACACCATAACCATCACCGTAGTAATCGTCGAGGAGTGTGGCGGCTGCCGGCCTGGGTATCGCTTTGTGACAATGGTTTTCCAGGAATCGCCACGCTTCCATCATCAACTGGTACACCGTGCCCGGCGTGCAGGCCGGAATCGGTCCCAGTTTCTTCGGCGCAACCCGCACTCCGATCACATCCGCTTCCAGCCCGACCAGTTGGCAGCCATAGGCTAATCCCGCCAGTGTGGCCCCGGAGCCCACAGCGCAGACAATGGCTGAGGGGGGAGGGCAGTCCCCCTGTTCGATCTGCAATTGCAATTCGCAGGCCGCGTTTACAAATCCCAGTGTGCCATACAGGTTGGAGCCGCCGGCAAATAAAAAATAGGAGCCGCTTTGCAGCCTGTAAGGGCTGCTGTAATAGGCCAGCATGGCTTTGAACAGCGAACCTTTATAGATGAGCCTGGCACCGTAGGCCTGCATCAGGCGCAGGTTTTGCGTGACGGTGGCTTTCAGCGGCTGGTCGAAAAGGTACACGATGCACTCCAGCCCGAATTGCTGGCAGACCATGGCCGTGGCTACGCCATGATTCGTGCCTATGGCGCCGACAGTGATTATCCTTTTGGCGTTTTTGCGAATGGCATCTGCCACGATAAATTCGAGCTTGCGAATCTTGTTGCCGCCGTATTCCTCATGTGTCAGGTCATCACGCTTGATCCATGCGTGTTCTGAAAACGACAACGACTCTACGGGTGTCGGCAGTGAGGCGATATTCTCAATGGCTATCTGCGACCGCAACTCCGGAAACATTGTCAGCAATGGCCGCTCGAAAGTATTTGCTGGCTGGGACATGGCAGTATAAAAGTTCCGATAGGTCGGGATTACAGGCCAGAGTATGGCTTTCAGCCCCGATTCATATTCACAACGACTCGATACCGGGCAGCGCCACTGCGCAATCGCGCGACCGCCTCGTTGATCTGGTCGATGCTGTACTCCTCAACGTCCGGCGTAATGTTATGCAGTGCCGCGAAATCAAGCATCCTGGCAAGGGTCTGCGGCGAGCCGACAGGTGATGCTGATACGGCTTTCTGGCCCCGCAGCAGCGATATCACGCCGATATTCAGCGGTTGCAGGGGTATGCCGACGAAATGCAGTCGGCCTTTAGGCTTCAGCGTGTTGAGGTAAGCCGTCCAGTCCAGCTGTACATCCACCGTAGAGATAATCAGGTCGAACGTGTTGATGTGCTTCTCGAGTTCTTCAGGCTTGTGGGAGTCAATGGTGTGGTGGGCACCCATGGCCAGCGCCTCCTGCTTTTTACTCTCGCTGGACGTGAAGGCGGTGACTTCACAGCCCCAGGCATGCAGGAATTTCAGGGCCAGGTGTCCCAGACCGCCGATGCCTATCACTGCCACGTTGTCTGTGGACTGGATATCGTATTGAACGAGCGGATTGAAAACGGTAACGCCCGCACAAAACAGCGGGCCTGCCGAGGCTTTATCTATTCCCGGAGGCAATCGCACCACACTGGCCGCTGAGGCGCGAACCCTGTCAGCGAAGCCGCCGTGGCGCCCTACAATGGTCGGTTGCACCTTCAGGCACAGATTGTGATCGCCTGACATGCAGGTTCCGCAGGTCATGCAGTAGTCGGCGTGCCAGCCAAGACCAACTACGTCGCCAGGAGAGAGTGTCGTCACGCCCGCTCCCACTGCAGCGACGGTGCCGATCACCTCATGGCCAGGGACCAGTGGGTAGGTTGATCGCCCCCATTCGTTATCGATCATGCTGACATCGCTATGGCAGATACCGCAGTATTCAACCGCGATTTCCACCTCGGCGTTCCCGATTGGGCCCGGATCATACTGAAACGGTTCCAGCAGTCCCTTTGCCTCAAGTGCCGCAAACGCATTAATCATCGGTCGATTCCTCTGCTGTAGCTATCGCTATTGGCGGGACAGGTTAAGTGTTGTGGATTACAGCGGAGTGTACCCACAGTGGAAGCCATGCGGTATGTGGTTTTTCAGGGGCACCACTGCGATTTCATCGGCCATTGACGCCGCATCCAGAATCATCAGCTCCGAGAGTTCAGTGGCCGCGTCATAGATGACACAGAGAATATACCCGTCGGCCTCATCGGAATCCGGGTGCCGGGGTACGAATATCGGTTCCGAGGTATACCGCCCCGGGCCGCAGTCGTAGACTTTTGTTTCGCCGGTTCGATAGTCAACACGCTGCAGCGCGTTGTAGAACCCGGGAGTCTCGTTCTCGCAGATGCCGGCAGTGTAGGTATAGCGGCTTTCAGAGCCGGTTTTGCGCAAATCCCACTGCGGGAATTCGCTGGGAATACCGCTGGGTAACACCTCCTTCTTCGATGCCCCGGTTTTCATGTCGAAGCGATAGCGTGTCAGCTGGCCCGTGGAAGGGCGCGGTTGGGTGAAGATGTTGCGAGCACACAGGGTGCCTTCCTCGCCGTCCTTATCCGACATGGCAATGACATCGATAAACAACTCGTTATCGCGCTCCCAGCAGTTTGAGCTGTGGGCAAACATGAAGGGCTCTACCTCGAAGGTGCGAACAAGGCTGAAGTCATTCAGGGAGACCACATACACCTTCATGCCTTCCTCGGGCTGGAAGACCATGTTCCTGTCGATGGTATCCCGTGCCAATAACACTTTGAGCGGGCTGGTAAAGTTGACAGGCATGACCATAAACACGAGGTAGTTTTCGGTCATCGCGTTGTCGTGGCAAAACGCCATCCGCTCGATGGCAACCGCGCTTCGGTTTGTCATCCTGCCCTCGGGGGAAATCTTGTACAGATTGATTTTAGGCCTGATACCCATACCCATACCGAAGTTGAAATAATTGCCGGTGCGCGGATGCAGCTTGCCGTGGGCGCTGAAAGTATCCAGGGACTTCAGTGCACCGTCGAAGTTCTCCGGCCCGATGGTATCCAGGGTGTCCAGGTCGAGCTGCCAGGGCAGCCCGCCTTCAAACAGGGTCAGCAGTTTGCCGCCGTGATAAACAATGCTGGTATTGGCCGCATTGGCGGGCATGTGCAGGTTCTTCAGGAATCCGCCGGGTGCGTTGTGCCCATAACTTCGATATTTCACGGCCTGGGCCGCCGTCTCATCGACGTACTTCGGTGTTTTAACAAAACTGCAGCGGTAATCGACTTTGCCATTTTCAATACGAAACGTATGCACGCAGCCATCCCCATCGAACCAGTGCCCAAAGGGTTTGCCTGCCAACTCATTGCGGGCCGGCCCGTTGCGGAGGAATATGCCATGCAGGTTTTCGGGGATTTTGCCCCTGATCTCCTCGGCGCTGATTTCATAGGCAAGGTTGTCGGTGGCCGTGCGAAAGCCGGAGACATGGGCCAGGTTGGGGTCGTCCCAGGGGGTAGAGGTGGTGTTTCGGGTTGCGCTTCCGGTATCGCTCATATCGTCCCCTGGTCGTTCAGAATTGCTGCCGAAGCCGCAGTGCAGGGTGGTTATCAACACCCAAGCGGTTTCGGGTGATACTACCAGAAAGGGGCTGTGTTATCTTTCGCCCTTGTCTTGCCCCGGGCCTGATGGGCGCCAGACGGCCCATTGGGTCCGCATAAATTCATAGAGGCGCAAAACCATGGCAACACTGCTCTGTCACATTGAGATAAATCCCGGGAAGGAAGAAGAATTCGAGGAGGTGATGAAAGAGATGTACCGCCGAACGCACGCGGAAGAGCCAAACTGTGTGCGGTATGAGTATTTTCGTGGTGCTCGCCCCAGTTTTTACTACTGCCTGCTGAGCTTTACTGACCGGCTATCTTTTCTACAGCACCAGATCAGCGACTACCACGAAGGCTTTGATTTTGCGTCCATGATCAGGAGCCTTGAGATGGAATGGGTTGATCCTGTCACCGGGGCGTCACCCCTTATTCCAACAGAGTCGAGCGGCCTGCCAGAAGGCGCCAGTGAGTCGATCAAGTCTGCGGCGGAGATGTATCAGGTTGTTGTGCAATCGTGGTGGCAACAACACCGCTCAACATAACGTATCCAGCAGCTTACTTTCTTGGATAGATTAACGGGCTGTTAGCCAACTGTTCGGGGGCGACCAGGCGCCGCTCGTTGTTTTGCCACTGCATCACAAGGTTGCGGCGACCTATCTGTCGGCCGGTTTGATCGACGTGGTAGGAGCCTATCAACGCCTGGAAGTACATGGTCCTGAGTTGCTCGCGCACTGCGGCGTGGTCGGTGGTGCCGGCCAGGCGAATAGCAGCTTCCAGTATTTCACCGGCGCTGTAACCTATTACCGCGTAAACACCCGGATGGTAGCCGTAGCGCTGGGCGAAGCGGTAGGCGAAATCCTGTGCGCCCGGCTCCCGCGAACTGCGCAGCCACTGGACGATGCCCAAAATACCTTCTGCTTCCGCGCCCAGTTCGTCAGCAAATTCGCGCAGCCCCGGACCTATGGTGAAGCCCAGCATTTTTGGCCTCACACCTTCCTTCTTCAGGTCGCGTGTGATTGCGATGGAATCTTCCAGGTAGGAGACACCGAAGACCATATCGGCATTTACCTCGCGCAAGCGCTTGGCCAGCGCGGAGAAGTCGCGCTGCTCCGGCGCGTAACCTTCACTCAATACCACTGTGAGCCCACGGTCCGCAAATCGGGTTTTGGATACGGCTGCCAGATCCTCGCCAAAGTCAGTGCGAGCATAGATAAACGCCACTGTTTTGACACCCGCATCGACGGCCACGTCAAGGCCATTCAGGTAGTCGCCAACGGGGGTGTCGGCACCGAAAACATTGACCAGGCCTCTGCTCCAGATTTCCTCGTCGGAAGCGGCGGTAGTGACCATGGGTATATCGTATTTCTCGGCAACAAGGCTGGCCTTGAGTGTGAGCGCCGAGGAGTAGGGGCCGACCAGGATATCCACATTGTCCTTGCCAATCAGCTGCGTGAATCCCGTGACCGTGCCAGCACTGCGGGAGCCGTCATCGTAGTGCACGATTTCAACAGGGCGGCCCAGCAGGGCGCCGCGCGCATTCACGTCCGCTGCCCACATTTGCAGCCCGCGCAACTGCTCGATGCCGAATTCAGCATAATGCCCGGTGAGCGACTGCGTTGTGCCTATCCTCACGGGTTCCAGCGGCTGGCTGGGATCCGCTGAATACGCCACGCGGGCATTCGCCAGCGCGAGGATAAAAGAGGTCAGGAGTAAATAGCGAATCACGTTCGTCCCCACTTTATTGTTTTACATCCAGCTTGCGCTTGGTTGAATACAGCCAGCGAACCATTTGGTACTCAAAGGCGGATCCGTTCTCGTAATAGCGGAACGAGGTGTTGGCCCGTGTATCAATGGGAAAAAGTACTGTTGTTGTGAGGTTGAGCGGTTGTGATAAAACGGCGCTCTTGATTGAACTCTGTACAGCTACGTCGGGCAAAAGGCCCAGGCCATCGCGCAGGTTTGACGGCCCGAGGAAGGGGATAACCAGATATGGCCCCTGGCCTACACCATAGTGCCCGAGGGTGTCACCGAAGCTTTCTACAGGCCTGGGAATATCCATTGCGCTCGCCACGTCGATCAGGCCAAACAGGCCGATCGTGGAGTTAACGAGCACACGGCTGGTACTCTGCAGGAATTTGCCGGTGCGCAGTTGCAGCGCTGAATTCATTACCGTAAGCATATCGACAAAATTATTGAAGAAGTTGTCGATACCCTTTCGGCCGACACTCGGGACAACTGTCTCATAGCCGCGCACCACCGGCAGGAATACCGCCTGGTCGAAATGGTAATTGAAGTTATAGATATGTCTGTTCATGCCTTCCCAGGGGTCATAGACCGCTGTCAGGTCGTCCAGGTCTTCTTGCTCCGGAGGCAGAAGGCGCTTGGCGGTAAAGATTGGCTCAGGATAGTCGGAGGCCTGTTGCTGTGGCTGTGGGCCGCTGCTGCAGGCACCCAATGCCAGCGCCAAAACGGGTATCGAAAAGAGCGAAAGGACTGACTTCATCATCACATTGTCCCCTCGGTAAATGCGGCTACCATGTGGGCTACATTATCCGTGTAGCTCATGTTGCCGCAGTGGCCGCCGTAGGGATAAATAGTGGCCCTGTCGCCGAACACCCTGGGGAAGAAATCAATCTCCCCGGGTTCGAGGATCACGTCGTCGACATTCCCCATCATCGTAATTTTTTTCGCACTTTTCAGGTAGTCCTCAATGCTGGTCAGGCTCATCGAGTGGATAAACTCATCCCGGGTCATATCGGGGTATTCCGATTTGTAGTAGGGGTAGAAAAACTCGTGGTAGTAGTCGGTAAAGCCCAGCCGCAGTGAGACATCATTGTAGAGACGGAGATCGCTGTAGCGGTTCAGCACCATTCCCTTCGGCTTGATATAACCGTAATCCGCCATAACGTCAGAGGTGAACACCAGGGAGGCGGACGAGACGCGGAATGACGTGCCAATCAGCGCGGCCAGTTCTTCGTCTTTTAAATGCAACGCCTTGTAGGTCTTGTAGAGGAAGTCATCTCCACCGGCATCGGCGGTATCCTTGTAACTGGTGGATTCGAGGGTCGTGGTATAGGCGCGCATCAGCTTGTCAACGAACTTGTCAAAGTTGTTGACGCCGCCCGGGATATCCTGGGTCATCCGGTCCAGCAGCGAAATAGAGTTGTACAGCGATACCGGCGGATTGATCAGCAGTACACGTTTAAAATTGAATGATTTGCGCTCTTCGTCCAGTTTCGAGACAAAGGCCGCGTTGAAGGCACCCAGGCTATAACCGGTCACATTGAAGGACGTGGCTGTGATCTCGTTCTTCAGCTCAGCCCAGATCATCTCAAAGACGTGGTAGATATCTTCAGCGTCCCTCTCGGCGTGACCAACAACGCCCGTCTTGGACGCGGCGATAACAAAATTGTTATAGGTGGGGGACGAGATTGAAACGACGTGAAAGCCAGCCTGGTAGAACGCCTTGGCCATATCGGTATTCTTGGCGCCATTGTGCGAGGCGCCGGTTCCTGCGATGAGGAAGATCAGGGGCGCTTCCTTATCCTGCAGTGCAACCGAATAAAGCAGCTCATGGCCGTAAAAGAACACGTCCGGTGTCACGCGCTCGGGGAATATCGTAATGCTGCGGCCTTTAAACGGGACATCGTCTGGCAATTTGGCCCGGTATTCCTCCGGTGTCCCGACGACCGTGGCGGCAAAGCGATCCTTTATCGGATAGCCGTAGTTGGGTACGGTATTGACGGCGGCGAATGTCAACGATGCGAACAGAATCGCGCACAAGCCGGCAAAGAATTGCTGCGTGGTTTTTGTTATCGTCACGTGATTTCCGGATTGGTCCCTAGGCGAGCGACGATGTTGGCATGAAAGGCACCCGCTGTCACTATCTCGGCCCAAAAAAAGGCCAGCGCCTGCTACAAATGCAGGGCCGCAATGATCTCATTCCGCAACTCCGCAGGCGCGATCACCTTGTCGAAGGCCATCGCATCTGCGGGCACCCAGGCGCCGGACTGGATTTCCCTGAGCCTGGCCGCGTCCTCGTCGCTGGCGCGTGCTGCCTCGGCACCGCCTATCGCAGGGATGCCGCCGAGATTCACACTGGGGAGGGCGAGGCTGACCAGCTGGCCGTCCCAGGGGTTCATGCCCATCACTGAGCTGCCAAAGCCGAAGGCCTTGCGCAGCGTCACGACGATTTTGCGCCCGCGGTAGCGACGTTGTGCGCGGAACATCTGGCTGGCAGCCTTTAGTACGCCGGATTTTTCAGCCGCGGGTCCGGGCATGACGCCGGGGTTGTCCAGCAGGCAAATCAGCGGGAGGCCGAAGTCGCTTGCCACCTCGATGAAATGGCGGGCTTTTTCCGCCGCTTCCCGGGTGATGGCACCCGCCTGTACGGTGGGCTGATTGGCAATCAGCATGGAGGGGACACCACCGATGCGTGCCAGGGCCACAATCATGCTGCGGCCGTAATCGGGCTGCAGTTCGAACAGCGATTGTTCGTCGACCAGTTCGTGCAGCACCTGTCGCATGTCGTAGGACTGGTTTGCCTGCGGTGGGATGATATCCACGAGGCGCTCTACTGGGCGACGGGCGGCCCCGGGGTGTTCGCGCAGTTCGGGTAAGGGGTCACCTGAGCGCGGCGGCAACAGTGAGAGGAAGTAGCGCGCCATTGCAATGCAGTCCTGCTCGGTCTTCCCGAGGTTGTGGGCGACGCCGCTGTCGCGGGTGTGCAGGTGGGCGCCGCCCAGTTCAGCGGGTGTGGCCTCAACACCCAGCGCGGCCCGAACCAGCGGCGGGCCGGCGGAAAACATCGCAGAGCCTTCTGACATGACGATGAGGTCGGCGAACATGCCCGTCAACGCACCGTGACCTGCTGAGGTGCCCAATACCAGTGTGACGACAGGTACCCTGCCTTTGAGGTCGGCTACCAGTTGCAGGTCGTTGGGGCAGTTGGGGTAGCGCTCCGTCTGGTTCCCGGCTCGCTCGCCGGCGCCATCGAGCATCAGTACCAATGGCAGGCGCTGTTCCATCGCCAGGCGAACCAGTCGCGTGCGCTTGGCCGCATTGGGATGGCCAATGGAGCCTCCTTTTACCGTGAAATCCTCGGCGATGACGATCAGGCTGCGACCATCGATGCGGCCGGTGCCACCCACCACACCGTCACCGGCCAAGGGTTCCTGATCACCCGGTGGGTTTCCGCCAGCCAGTGCACCGTACTCGCTGAAGCTGTCCTCGTCACACAAACAGGCGATGCGCTCGCGAACATTGAGTCGGCCCCGCTCGCGCTGTTTGTGTACTTTCTCAGGGCCGCCCATGGCCATCGCCGTTTCGGTGCGCTCCTGCAACTGGGTTAATAGGGCTTGCCAACCCTCGCGGTTTGTCGTCACTGCAATGTCCTGTGCCGGGGTGTCGGGGAGTGCAGGTGAACATACGGGATGATTTTCACCAATACAACTGCCGTGGAGGGCCTGTGGGCAGTGGTGAACAGGCGCATCTGGTTCGAGGGGTTCGCGTCTTGCCACCGACTGCGGCAGAGTTTTCTCAACCATTCGGGCCGATATTGTGTATAATGCCCGGCTCCCCCATCCAGAGAGGTCGTAATAACATGGCACGCAAACCCACAAGAGCGCCAGCCAAGAGAAAGCAACCGGCGGCAGTGGAAACCTCACAGTCCATCGAGGAACAAACCAAGCAGTTCCTGAAGTCCGGCAACAAGATCGATGTCATCAAATCCGGTATCAGCGGCCAGCCCTCCATGGCGGCAAACCGACATATCAAACTCGGAAACAAGACAGCGGCTTCATAGCTGGCGGCGCAACGTTATAACCGTGTGGACCGATTCTTTGTTTACCAGCCCGCGCGAGGCACGCCCTAAAACCCTTATATAGCTGTTGACTTGCCTGTCAGCAGCTGTATACTGCCGCCTGCTTGTACGCAAAACGATCTTATGTATACCATCTCGAAGTCTATCAGTAAGTACCTCGCCCTGTTTTTCATAAGTAATTTCTTCGCATTTCAAGCACAACCCGCCTTCTTGAAAGGCATCAATTACCATTGAAAAAATAGGAAGTATTTATGGCTACTGGAACTGTTAAGTGGTTCAACGAAACTAAAGGCTTTGGTTTTATCGAGCAAGAATCCGGCCCTGACGTATTTGCGCATTTCAGCGCGATTTCAGGTTCAGGCTTCAAGACTCTGGCTGAAGGCCAGAAAGTTGAATTCACTGTCACACAAGGCCAAAAAGGCCCCCAGGCAGAAAACATCGTAGCGGTATAATCCCCGCACGATAAAAAGCCCGCCCTGTTCGCAGCGCGGGCTTTTTTATTGCCCGTCTATTTCTTCCTTCCGGATTTATCGATGGGGAGATAAAACTGCTCGTACCAGCGGCGCAGTTTGTTGATCGGGCCATCCCCATCACACAGGATGGGATCTTCACGGTAGATCTTGTCCTTCCATATTTCCACGTCCTGGCCAAACGCAGCATGGGCCATCTGTGGGTACAACTCCGCAAATTCAACCGGCAGGGGCGTATCGCCCAGGCTGCTGACGATCACCGCCGAACACAGGTCTACTTCATCCTGGTTTACCGGGGTGTGGCAGTTTACCCACCAACTCCTGAAACTCACATCCGGGCTTCGGGATTCTGTGTAGTAGTACATGATGGACGGCCCATGATAAGTGGCGTCGCCCCAGGCATCGGCATCCTGCCCGGCCTCGTCGCGTGCTGATTCGACATCAAACACGACACCGGGCGGGATGATCATGTTGGCCTGCGGGTCGCGCTTTACGGTCGATAACTGGGTGACAGTGCGCTCCCCGAAGCGATTTTCCCAGGACTGAACCCGCCCACCGTGTACATGGGGGAAGTGCGCAATATCGACGATATTCTCAATGATGTCACAGGGCCTGGCGCGAATGCGGGAGCGGTAGAACTGCCAGTCGCCCCAGTCCTGCGAACCCCACTCGGTGATTCGGGGCAGGTAGTCTTCCGGCTCTTCGCTGGCCAGCCCGTACCACAGTGCAATAAAACCATCCTGCTCCAGTACGGGCCAGCCCTTCAGTGCATTGACGGCGTTCTGCGGGATACTCTTCGCATAGGGGATGTCCACGCACTGGCCCTGCGGGTTAAAGGTCCACCCGTGGAAGGGGCAGGCAATATTGTCGCCGCGCACCCGGCCCTCGCCACTGCCGAGGTTGGCACCGAGGTGGGGGCAGTGCGCGTCCAGGATCGCAACGTTGCCCGACTCGCCCCGGTAGGCGATGAGATCCTGGTCGAAATAGCGCAGTTGTTTCACCTCGCCAACCAGTAACTCCTGTGAGAACAGTACGATGTGCCAGCCCCGCGCATACCGGCCCGCTTCAAGGTAGGCGTACTTGCGTCCACTCATGTTGGCTCCTGATCGTCATTAATGCCGAACGCATGGCGCGCGGCGATATAGGCAAACGTCATCGCCGAGCCAATGGTCGCGCCCGCGCCGGGATAGGTGTTTCCCATTGCGGCGGCACTGGCATTACCCGCTGCATAGAGCCCCTCGATAATTTCGCCGTGGGTATCCAGCACGCGGGCGTACTCATCACACAGCAAACCGCCCTTGGTGTCCAGGTCGCCCGGGTCACAGCGCAACGCGTAGTAGGGTGCAGTTTCAAGCGGCCCGAGCGAGGGATTGGGCGACACGGTTTTATCGGCGTAATAGCGATCGTGCTGCGTTGCGCCACGGCCAAACTCGGGGTCTTCACCATTGCGGGCGTGGCGATTGAAATTCTCCACGGTCTGCAACAGTGCCGCACGGTCAATGTTTAGCGCGTCCGCCAGTTCCTCCAGCGTCTCGCCCTTCGTCAGTAACCCGGAGGTAAAGTTCTCTGGCGGCAGCCCGGCGTCGCGTTCCACTTTTCCCGGCTTCAAATGGCCGACAGCGTATTTGGCCCGGTAAGTTGCGTCGAACACGAGGTAACAGGGGATGGCCCCCTCGCCGCGGGCTTCGCTGTCATATTGTGCCTTGACCAGGTCTTCATAGGGCTGTGCCTCATTGGCAAAACGCCTGCCCTGGCGATTGACCATGATCGACCCCGGGTTGGATTTACCGGCGATCAACGCCAGCACGCGCCCATCCGGAATCGTGTAGGTGGGCGACCACCAGGCACACTCCATAAAACCGAGTGCAGCGCCGATCTGTGTGCCCATCGTCACGGCGTCTCCGGTGGCCCCCGGTGCGGCAGCGGTCCACTCGCTGCCGATGGGCGCGCGCTGGTACTGCTGACGCATTTCGGTATTGTGGGAGAAGCCGCCGGTGGCCAGCAACACACCACGGCGCGCATGGATGCGTTGCACCTTGCCCTCGTGTTCCACCAGTGCACCGCAGACGCGCCCATCGTCCTGCAACAGCTCTCGCACAGGCGAGTTCAGCCACAGGGGAATATCCCGATCCTGTAGAGAGAGCCGCAACCTGGCCACCAGTGCCGGGCCCAGCGTCAGGCGATTGTCACGTTGGCGCTTCAGTCGGGCGGGGATGTCCAGCAGGTAGCGCAGCAGCAGGCGCAAACCGGTTAAATAGGCGCCCGCATTCATCTCCTGCAGGGACTGGCCTTCCTCCACGGTGACATTGAAGGGCAGTAACAATCCATCGTAGTGCCCCAGCCTGATGGTTGCGGCATCCGCGCCCAGTTTGCGCAGGTCGATGGGGGCGTTGTCCATGGAGCGCCCTCCGTTTTTATACCCCGGCAGGTGTTCGTAGTAGTCCATGTACTTTGGCAGCGCCGAATAGGCCACGTGGCTGTGGGTCGTCATGAACAGTAACATTTCGCGGGCGCGGTTGGCGTAGGCGCGGATCCGTGCGTCACTGACGCTGTCGCCGATCAACGCTTTCAGGTAGGCGTAGCCCTCCTCGACGCTGTCCTGGACACCCACCGCGGCCTGCCGATGGTTCGCCGGAATCCAGGCCACACCCCCGGACTTCGCTGTGGTGCCGCCGTAGACGGCCTCTTTCTCCACCACCAGCACAGAGCCGCCCGCTTGGTGTGCGACCACGGCGCCGGTCATGCCGGCAGCACCTGCGCCCACTACCAGCCAGTCAACCGCTACGTCCGGGTTCTCTTCTGCCATACCGTTCCACCTGCAAGGTCTTGCGCTGCAGTGTGGCAGCGCTGGCCGGGATGAACCAGCATTCGCCACAAATGCGGTTGTTCGGTTCAATATTCCGGCCGCAGTGGTTGACCGCAGGCGAAGCCGGTTCTATGGTCAGCAACACCCACACTCGGACCCACCGCAGCGAGCCTCTCCATGAGTACCATCCCACTGGCCCAAATTCACGGCGTTAACGATTTGCGCCTCGATCAGATAGCGCCGCCGCAGTGCGGTCCCGATGACCTCATTGTGCGAGTGCGCGAGTGCGGTATCTGCGGCTCCGATCTGGGTTACCTCGCGATGGGTGGATTGACGGGGCCGGACACGCCAATGCCCCTGGGCCATGAACTGTGGGGTGAGGTGAGTGAGACCGGGAAAAACGTGATACATGTGGCGGCCGGTGACCGGGTCGTCGTGCAACCGATGAGCAATGGCAACAATATCGGCAACGGCGGCGGGGAGGGCGGCTTCTCACCTTACTTGCTGGTGCGCAACGCCGCACTGGATGCGGGCAGTACACTCAAGGTTCCGCAGGAACTGCCGGAGAACTACGGTGCACTGGTGGAGCCCTTGTCTGTCGCCCAGCACGGGGCGAACCGGGTAGCAGCCAGTGCCGTCGATAAGGCCGTTATCTTTGGCGCCGGACCGATCGGTTTGTCCATGGTGCAGGTGCTGCACTACCGCGGCCTGGAAAATGTCGTGGTGGTCGACCTCTCGGATCGACGCCTGGATGCAGCGCGTGCCATGGGTGCAATACCGCTGCGCGCCGACGATCCACAGCTGACGCAGGAGATTATCCGACAGCACGGCACATCGAGTTTCTTTGGGATGCCCATGCCCGGGAGTACGCTGTTCTTTGAAGCCACGGGTGTGCGTGCGGTGTTTGAGAATATCGTGGCCCTCGCCGGCCCTAGCAGTCGTATTTGCCTCACGGGTGTGCACAAGGAAGCCGCGACGGTCGATCTGGTGATGCTGCTGGCGAAGGAGGTCGCCATCATTCCGGCCATGGGCTACGACAGGGAGTTTGAGGAAGTCTTCGCGATGTTGCAGTCGGGGAAATTCGATCCCACCGTGATGGTGACGCATCATTTCCCGCTGTCGCAGATCGAGGCCGCTTTTGCGATGGCGCGCGACCCACAAAATGCAATAAAAGTCATGATCGATTGCCAGGCGTGATGCGGCTGAATCGGTAAGGAACATATAAAAGGGGTATATATGCAGGATTTAGACGGTAAGGTTGCGGTTGTTACAGGTGCGGGATCAGGTATCGGCGAGGGCATAGCGCGCGCTGCTGCCGGCGCCGGCATGAAAGTCGTGGTTGCGGATATCGATCTCGAAAAGGCGCAGGCGGTTGCCGCCGATCTCGGTGACAACGCGATGGCCTACAAGGTGGATGTGTCCAGCCTGGTCTCGGTGGAAGCCCTGCGCGATGCGACGCTGGAACGATTCGGTGGCGTGCATTTGCTGTGTAATAACGCGGGTGTGTGGATTGGCGCAATGATGCACGATGCGGATATCAAGGATTGGCAGTACCTGATCAACGTCAATTTGTATGGCGTGATTCACGGTGTCAAAGCCTTCCTGCCCCTGTTGGTGGCGCAGGGGGAGGGGCATATCGTGAATACCGCCTCGATGGGCGGCTTGATCTCCGGGCCGCCCGAGGGCTTGTACACGACGACGAAATTCGCGGTCGTGGGTTTATCAGAAGCACTGGTCATGGAAGTGGCTGACAAGGGTGTGGGTGTATCCGTATTGTGCCCGGGCCTGGTTAACACCAATCTTATTACCCAATCATTTGCCGTGCGCCCAGAAGAACTCAACTCCGGAATAGATCACCAGCAAGTGGCGCCCGATGTGGCCAATGGCATCTCGCCACTGTCTGTCGGTGAGCAGGTGATGGATGCCGTGCGTGAAGGCAGCTTCTACGTGATCACCCACGACGATTACCGCGATATCATTGCGATGCGTCACGATGGCATTCTCGCCGCGCTCGACGCCCACGCCCAGCGCTACGGATCGACCTCCGGCAAAGTGGTGTGAGCCTGGTCAGCGCTGGTTTATTGTGACGCGATGCCGAGCACTTCCCTGGCGAACGCAAGGGCCGCTGCAGAGTCTACGCGCGAACTGTAGGCCTCCAGGAACTGCTTGCCGACAACACGACCCTCGGTGTCGATGACGATCATCCCCGGATGCGGGATGCCGTATTGAAAATCGCCCGGCGCGTAGTCGTCGTTCAGAATGCCGAGGGTTTTGAAACTCAGCGCATCCTGGTCTGACAGCAGGGGAATCGTAATACCATGTTTCTCGATAAAAGCCTGCTGTAATGCGGGCTCATCATAGGTAATGGCGACCATGCCGATACCCGCCGCGTCGAACCCCGCCTTGTTTTCCTGTAGCTGGATCATCTGGCGCATGCAATAGGGACACCAGTCGACGGAGCGACTGGCGATGAACGCCGTACCGCGGGGACCGGCGAATTCGTCGATCAGCGTCACCGTGCGCCCGTTGTAGGTGGCCTGCAGGCCGGGAAACCGTGAACCCACAGCGGGCCCCGGATCGAAGTCATCGTTGTCGGCGGCGACAAACATGTCCTGTGTGAAGCGCGCAAATGCCATCTCCCTCAACGGCTCGCGAAACAGGTAACCGAGAACGAGCGCCAGTACAACCAGGGCGACGATAATCTTGAATGCAGTTTTCATAGGGGTTGTGCCCGCGTTTCCAGGAGGGGAATCACATCGCAAAATGGGAGTTTAGCCCAATATTCACCGATACTGCCCCGCTATTTTTGGCATACTCTACCGCAGATAGTCTTTCTTATCTTCACAGTGGGTTTCGGGGCGTGGATTAATGAGTGAACAGCTACTGATAACAGTTCTATTTATAGCGCTGCTCTACGGTCTGATTTTCACCAAATGGGCAGCCGAGTGGGTGTTTGTCAGCATCATGCTGGCGACCTACTTCACTGGGCTGGTGAGCACCGAAGATGTGTTGGACAAGGCATCCAACAGCGGTGTCATCACGCTGGTGCTGCTGTTGCTCGTTTCTACCGGTATTGAAAAGGTTTCCTGGCTGACGCAAATGTCACACAAACTGATCGTGCCCAGTTACGGGGGAACCCTGGTGCGTATGGGGTCTGTCACCGCGATCTTTTCTGCGTTTGTCAACAACACCGCCGTCGTCGCCGCGCTGGCGCACACCGTGCGCAACAACAAGCTTCATCCGGCCTCCAAGCTGTTGATACCGCTGTCGTACGCGACCATCCTGGGCGGTACGATGACATTGATAGGGACCTCAACCAACCTGGTCGTTAACAGCTTTCTCGAGGATGCTACCGGCACCGGACTCGGGTTCTGGGATTTCTTCCCGATCGGCATCACCGCCACGGTACTGGGCCTGGCCACCTTACTCTTAAGTTCGCGACTGCTGCCAAAAGGCAGTGCGCCCACCATGGACATTGATGAATACGTGATCGAGGCGAAAGTCGCCGAGGACTCCGCCCTGATCGGCAAGACGATCCTGCAGAACAAGCTGCGTGACCTCGAGGATCTCTTCCTCGTAGAAATTGTGCGGGGTAAACACCTGATATCGCCCGTGTCGCCGCAGGAACCTATCGAGGCCGGGGACAAACTGATTTTCTCGGGCGATATCCGGCAGGTACAGGTACTGGAATCATTCGACGGCCTGCGCCTTTTCGCCGTGGAAGAGGGCCTGCTGAGTGCGAACATGAAGGAGGTCATCGTACTCCCGAACGCGTCCATAGAAGGCAAGACGGTCAAGGAAAGCGCGTTTCGCTCCGTGTTTGATGCTGCTGTTGTCGGTGTCCGCCGAGGCGGCAAGCGCCTGTCGGGCAAGCTGGGTAATATCACTATTGCCGCCGGTGACAGCATGATCCTGGCGGTAGGACCGGATTTTAATGAGCGCAAGAACCTCGATAAGAACTTTGTCATCACCAACGATTCCATCGGCAAGATTCAACTGACAACGTTCCAGAACTATTTCGTTACCGGCGCATTACTGCTGGTGGTGGCTTTGGCATCGCTGGAACTTGTGCCGCTCATCAAGGGTGCAGCATTCCTGCTGATCGGTATGCTGTTCCTGGGTGTAGTCACCGGGTCCGAGCTGCGACGTCGGTTTCCCTTCGAGCTGTGGTTGATCATCGCATCCGCGCTGACGATCTCACAGGCCCTGGCCAACTCCGGTGTTGTGACATTGCTGACGGATGCACTGCAGGATCACCTCGTGGTGCTGGGCCCCTTTGGCGCGATGATCGGCGTGTTTTTCTTCACGCTGTTACTGACCGAGACGATGACCAACAACGCGGCGGCGGCACTCTGTTTTCCGCTGGCCTTCGGGCTCGCGCAAAGCTACGGCGTAAGTTATATGCCGTTTGTAATGGCGGTCGCCTACGGTGCCAGCGCGAGTTTCATGACACCCTTTGGCTACACCACCAACCTGATGGTGCAGAATATGGGGGGTTACGAGTTCCGGGATTATTTCCGGACGGGCCTACCCATATCCGTGGTCTTCTCCGCAGTGGTCATTTTTATGCTGCCGAGGTTTTTTCCGTTCTAGCCCGCTGCCGATTTTGGCGCCCGGAAAAATCCC
This sequence comes from Halioglobus sp., assembly GCA_020443325.1. Lineage (GTDB taxonomy): Bacteria > Pseudomonadota > Gammaproteobacteria > Pseudomonadales > Halieaceae > Marimicrobium. Next base: position 6,121 of record JAGRIK010000094.1, on the reverse strand, counting down.
GTGCGCCAGAAGGCCACAGTATTTGCTAGGTCAGCGACTTGCCCGTGGATGGGTTTACAGGTGTTTTCCACAACACCCGCCAGATCCATATCACCATCAATAGCACGATGCTCATGGCCACGGGGTGTTTGTCCACCCGGAGATAGAATTCGTAAAAAACCTCGTACAACGCGAGTATTTCGGGAATAAACCACAGGACTCCTACCGCACCAATCGCGTAGCGAACACTTAAACCCACTTCACGTTGTGTCGTGAGTTTGTAGCCCAGGTATACCCCCCAAAGCATGACCAGCCCGCAAAGCACATAGGTCAGAGGGTGGTAGAGGCCCAGCAGTCTCGGGTCAACCAGCACGAGGGTCAGCACATACATGAACCAGGTGACATAGATATACTCAAACGCGGCCACCCGCGCCACATTGGGTCGATATCCCTGGGTGGGTTTGCCGATAACGGTCATGCCGAGGCGACGGCGGATCCAGATCAACATCCTGCAGCGTACGTCCTTGTTCAGCATGATAAAGAACAGTGTCACCAGGCAGAAGATGCCGCTGGCCTGCAATATCACATGCTCACCCAGCAGCCCTGCCATCTTGTTGCCCTCGGTTGGAAGGAATACCGGTACTTCATTGTATGCTGCCAACAGCGGAAGGCCGCTTTCGAACCAGGACATCCAGATTAACACTGCACCGGCATAACCAAGTAACGATCCCTTAACCTCGTCCCGACCCATGCCGCGCATCACCAGCCAAAAACCCGCCAGACCGACGATGAACGGAACCCAGTACTTCCAGGGCTCAGGCAGCACGTAGATAGTGAGTACCGTGTAAGTATGGGCGAGCATTTTTTCGCCCAGCATTAGTCCCAGGAGGAGTATTCCGAGGAAGGGAGCCTTACGCAGCCTGCTTGTCGGCTGCGTTTTATCGGGTATTGCCTGCGCGATAGTTTCCATATCAGAAGTGATAGCTCGCACGGATGCCGAACGTTCTCGGTTGCGGAATCACCAGGTTGGTCGCGGAAGAAACGTTCTGCGCGTCGGGAAGGAAGCCGTAATCAACGTTGCTCACGCCGCTGGCGATATCATCATTATCGAAGACATTGGTCACGTATACGGTCGCATCCCACGAGTCTCTGGTAACACCGGCGAAGATATCCCCGGTCCAGCGCGAAGGCAGCCAGGCGCGGTTGCCCAGATCCACATAACGTTTTGATTCATAGCGGCCGAACATCTCAATATAGCCATCCAGTGAGTAGCCCAGGTCGCGTTCGTAGCGGACACCGAGCAGGCCCGAATGCTCTGGCGAACCCATCACCTGGTTGCCACTGAAATCGCCTTCAGCGTTGCCCGCAAGCGCCAGGGTGTTGTCATCCGGTGTTCCGCCCGCTTTGGCGAGGATCTCACCTGTGTTGAAATCGGAGTATTCCGCGTCTGAGTAAACATAGGAAACCTGTGCTGACAAGCCGCTGATAAAAGCTGAATTCCATAACAACTCCAGTTCCACACCCTTCACTTCCGTTTCCCCGGCATTGAGCACCGTGGAATTAAGGAGGCCGGTAACAGGGTCAGTGAAAAAATACGGTACCTGCTGGTCGGTGTAGTCGTAATAGAAGGCTGCCGTGTTAAAGCGTACCGAATTGTCACGCCACAATGACTTGTAGCCGATTTCATAGGTCCAGATCGATTCGGAATCATACTCGCCAGTAGAAACATCCCCGTTGGCATCGACTGTGGAGACACCGCCCGGTTTAAATCCCTTTGCGGCGTACGCGTAAACCATCTGCTCGTCGTTGATTTCCCAGTCTACGGTTACCCGGGGTAGAAACTTCGATCCGTCGACCTTGTTCTGCGTCATCATCCCCGGTCCCAGGAATGAGCCGAAGTTCGGATCCTGGCCAAACAGCGAGAAGAATGAGACATCTTCCGCCCGGCCGCTGTACTTGATGCTTTCATCGAGGTAGCGTCCCTCTACTGTCAGGCGAAGCGCGTCTGTTATGTCATAACCAATGCTGCCGGCAACGGACCAGTGTTCAGTATCCCGTTTCAGCGGGGTGGCCGGTGTATTGCCTGGGCCAGTGGCGATGTACGTCATGCCGGGGGGTGGCAGGTAAGAGAAGACAAATTGATTCAACATGTCGAGTACCAGTTGCTCATCGGCGCCCTCGCGCAGCCACCACTCGTCATCGAAATCGACGTCCATATTCTCTTTCCAGTACAGTGCGCTGGCCATCCAGTGCCAGCGGTCATGGTCTGCGGAAACTCGCAGTTCGTGGCTCCACTGGTCTGTCTTGACGTCCTGCTGGGACATGGCTGACATGCCGAACTGGCTAACGAATTGCTGTGGAAAGGCAAGAATATCGTAATTAGTCATGTCGAAATCCTGCTGGATGTGGAGATCGCTGTGGGTATATCCACCCAGATAGTTAACGGATACCTCTCCAACCAGATACTCTACGTCGAGGCTGACGCGGCCATTCTTGGAGTTGGTTCCATCAAAATCGCGACCCGTTCGCGGGTCGGGTGACAGGTCGATATCATTCTCGTCGGCCTTTAATTCTCCCGTGACGATGGGGCGGCAGGCGGGACCTGCACCAAAGCTGTCGAAATACGGTTGTTGCCGGTCCAGGCCATTACATACGGTTCCGTTGAAGTCGTAAGGTAACTGGGTGGCCGCATCAGTGACCGTGCCCGTACCGTAGGGGTTGATGGCGGGATCGAAATACTGTGACATGGAGCGTGTGAATGCCTCAGCGCGAGGTGAGAACTTGTCCTCGGTATACTCCCCACGCAGATAGGCGTTGAGATCGTCATTAGGGGTCCACTGCAGCGCGAGGGAGCCGCCTTTGGAATCGCCCGAGCCAAGATCGCCGCCGGTATTGGGGTTGTCATACCAGCCATCGGTATCGTAGTAAGCCAGCGTCACCCTGCCGCTGAGAGTGTCCTCGATCAGGGGGCCGGACACAGAAAGGTCGGTGGTGTAAGTATTGTGCTCGTCATAATCAGCGCCTATGCGGCCCTCGAATTCGGAAGATGGGCGACGAGTAATGTAGTTAATGGCACCGGCGAATGCTGATCGGCCATACAGAACGCTTTGAGAGCCCTTGACCACCTCGATACGCTCCAGGTCCATCGCGCGCAGGTTGGCGGTTATACCGCCCCCGGCCACGGTCATCGCTTCGCTCGAGACATCGATGAAATCAACCAGTATGGCGACGTTAGGTCTACCCCTGGCGGCATTTACACCGCGAATGACGGGCCGGGTATCGTTGGGCAGGGCACCCACATCGAAGGTAAGTGCCGGTGTGAAGTTTGCCAGGTCCTCGGTACGACGGATATTGAGCTGCTCGATCTGCTGGCTGTTAAACGCGTCAACTGACAGCGGAATATCCTGCAGACTCTCCTCCCGTTTGCGTGCGGACACCACGATTTCCTCAAGCGGCAGGGCCACCGGCTCGTTACTTTTGGCACCGTTGGCTCCGAGAGCTAAAAGCGCGCAGACAGCTGCTGAATGCCCGCTAGTAACTGTCTTTAGTGTCAGTTTTTTCATTTTTATTTCTCCCGCCTTGTTCCAGGCTTTGATGAGGCCAAAAGCCTCGCTTTGAAATAATGTTATAGGTATAGGTCATTAATACTGGAGATTGCGGGGCAGATTATCTGTTTTTGACTGAGCGGTCAATTTTATTTCATAGTATAGTGCCGCCCTGAATTGGGAAACAGATACTATGCCGAAGGAAAAAACTGTCGCCGCCAAGCCCTTGCGCCGCAAGAAGGGCGATAAGCGCCGCGCGACACAGAATCGAATCATGGATGCATTCGAGCGTGTGCTGGTGCGCGATGGTGTTGATGGCCTGGGTATCAATGCGATCGTCAGTGAGGCAGAAGTTGGTAAAGGCTTGATTTATCACTACTTTGGCGGTCTGGATGGGCTGGCAAGCCAGTGGATGAAACGTGCTGAACTGGCACCCTCTGAGGAAGAGATCGCAGGGATGGATCTGGAGGAGTTTCGTCAGCTTCCGGCTCGCGAGCGACTGGCGAAGATACACAGCAATTATGCGACGATGCTGCGAAATAGACCGGCGGCCTGTGAAATTCTCGCCCAGGACCTGAAGACGGGTGCATCGCTGCCCGCTCTGCTCGAGGATGTCCGTATGCAGATCGGTCGGTCGCACGAAGCTCTGGTTACTTCCGACCCGGCATTTGCCAGCAAAGAAAATGTGGCGCTGATTTTTGTGCTCCAGGCAGCGGCCAACTACCTGGCGCTGCGCGCACATGCGTCACCAAACTACAATGGGGTTGCGCTGGATACTGAGGAGGGCTGGCAGACAGTAATGTCCATGGTGGAATCGGTAGCCGGTGGGGACAAGTCAGACGCGTGAGCGCAGTCATACTCCTGTATCGGTTGTCCTGCCCCTGCCCATTTCAGCAGCCGGGTAACGTCAAGAGTCTGCCGGGGTAGGGATCACAGTGTGCGGCTTCAGGTCATTCCAGTCGAAAAACCACCGTCCACAGGTAGTGTCTGCCCGGTAATCCAGGATGCGGCCGGCGAAGTGAGGAACAGCACGGCAGCGGCAATGTCCTGCGGTTCACCCGTCCGTTTCAATCCCTGCCGCAGCAGTGTCTCGTCGATCATTTCCGGCATGCCATCCAGTACCGGTGCAGTAAGATTGGAGCGAGTGAGTCCCGCCGCCACCGCGTTGGCGCGAATACCCAGCTTGCCCCAGCTCATACCGAGGGTTTTCATCAGCTGCACCAGTCCTGCTTTGGAGGGCCCGTAACCGGGCGTCCACTCGAAACCGAAGTAAGAGGTCATCGAGGCAATGCCGATCACGCTCGCGCCACCGGGAAACGCGCTGGCCGCCAGCAGGTCCTTGCAGGCCGAACTGAGGTGAAACACGCTGGACAGGTTGACAGCGATAGATTGGTCGAACGCATCCGCTTCCCATTCGTTACCCTGCATGCCGCCGGCATTGTTGACGAGGATGTCGAGCCTGGGCAGGGAGTCAGCCAGTGCGTAGAGCGCCGCCCGGTCGTTGACATCCAATTGCCTGTAGGACAAGCCACCGAGATCTGAAGCGTAATCCCCGGCTGATGCTTTGCGGCCGGTCACGATCACGTCGGCACCTGCATCCCGGTACTCCAGTGCGCACCCGAGCCCGATACCACTCGTCCCTCCGGTAATCAACACGGTGGTACCGGAATAGTCAAAGGAAATGCCTTGTAACATGCTTGCTGCTCCTTGTGGTGCGTTCGGCTTCGGGGAATGGCGGCGCAACGATAACGCGTTGCGCGGGGCCGCAAGTTCACCTGCGGCCATCGTCTCGGGTTAGAGCTGGGGAAGGGCCTCGTTGACCAGCCCTGCGCTCCAGCCGCCGTCGGCAATAAATTCTGCGCCGGTGCTGTAAGTGGCCTCGTCAGACGCCAGGAATGCGGTCAATGCCGCAACTTCTCGCGGCAGACCCACGCGGGGCAGGGCGTGCTGTTGGTAAAACTTGTCGGCGTCCTGTTGTGACATCACATCGGAGCCGTGCATGGCGGTATACACGCCGCCCGGATGGACGCTGTTCACGCGTATGTTGTACTTGCCCATTTCCATCGCAGCGGCTTTCGTCATCCCGCGCACCGCCCACTTGGTGGATGAGTAGGCGACCAGTGAATTCTTGGACTGCAGGCCGTCAATCGATGAGACATTAATGATGGAGCCCCCGCCGTTCGCTTTCAGGCTGGGAAATACGGTTTGCATACCCAGGAAGACGCCCAGCTGGTTGACGCTGACAATTTTCATGAAGTCAGCTTCGGTGGTATCCATAATGGTCTTCTGGAAGATAATGGCGGCGTTGTTGACCAGTACGGACAGGGAGCCAAGCTTCTCTGCGACCGGAATAGCGGCTTCCCAGTCGACTTTGCTTGAGACATCGAGGTGGATATAGCGCGCGCTGTCGCCGAGTTCACTGGCGAGTGCCTGCCCGGGCTCATCCAGAACGTCCGCGATTAGGACTTTCGCACCGTGTTCCACGAGCAGGCGGACTGTTGCTTCACCCATTCCCCGTGCGCCCCCGGTGACAATTGCGACTTTACCCGCTAATCGTGTCATTAATGCTTCCTTTGTGAGTTAACGCTGGACCAGCT
>JAGRIK010000093.1 GCA_020443325.1 Halioglobus sp. | reverse complement strand
GCTGAGTTACTCATCGGAGGAGTAGGAATTATGAATCAGATTTCCAGATTCGCGCTTATCGCATTATTAATTGCCATCGCCGCACAGCGTGCGATGGCGGGGACCCTCGCGTTTGATTTCAGTTTCCACGATGAGTTCTCTGGCAATAACGTGGTGGGTATTGTAAGCGGATTGAACGACAATGCTGGCGGGCCGGCATCGTCAGTGTTGGTCACGTCAAACTCAGGTGGGTATGGTGTGGGGGAGTACGTCGGTAACCCGGGCAGTAACTTTTGGGCACTGGAATCCGGAATCATAACCCTGGTGTTGTTTGAATCGCTCGGCGTTCAAAACACGTCGCCTGCAGTCACCTGTTGCTCGTTTGCAATTGCCCATGGGCACCCTCAAATCCTGGGGGCCAACTTGAATGACTCGCCTTTCTTTGTGCACATCCGCAATGGTAGCCGTGTAACTTTCACCGTTCGTCCCAGCGAAATCCCCGTACCCGCAGGCATTGTGCTGTTAGGGCTGGGTTTGTGTGGGCTTGTTGTCACTCGCCGTAAGCGTGAACTGTAAAACTAACCCCACCAAACCTGCTGGACTAAAGGCCTACGGCTTGACCAGGCTGATCAACCCCATTTCCAGGGCTTTCACCGTCGCCTCAGCGCGGGAGTTTACCTGCAGCTTTTGATAGACCGATTTCAGGTAGCCCGCACCCGTGTGAGCCGAAATGGACAGCGCTGAGGAGGCCTCCCGGCTGCTGTAGCCCTTGGAGATAAGCACCAGCATCTGCTCCTCGCGAGGGCTCAGTGGCACGGAGTCATCGTCCTTCACCGGCCGGAAGACGTGCAGCATTTGTTTGGCAATCGAGGCGGATAAAGGGGGGCGGCCGGACAGGATGCCGGCCAGGTTTTCGGCGAAGACCCCGTCCTCCTCATCCTTCAGGAGGTAGCCATCGGCGCCCGCTCGCAGCGCGGGAAACAGGTGATCGGCGTCATCGAAAATGGTGGTCACCACACAATGCGCGTTTGGGTGAAGCCGCTTTGCCAGCGGGATCAGGTCCGTCCCGTCGCCGTCGGGCAGGCCGAGGTCGATCAGGAAAAGGTCCCAGTTCCCTTTTTCGATCAACACTTTGGCGTCGGCAAATGATACCGCTGAGGATATCGGGGTGTCTCCGAACACGTCGGCAACCCTGCCGCTCAGCCAGTGAAACACATCAGGGACGTCCTCGATAATTAAAGTACGCGGTTGCGTTTTCATGTGTATTACCCTGAAAAGATTGCTGGCATTTTCGGCTGGTTAGCAGCATGCTATTTAGTGGAACGCTGAACGTCTCCTGCCAAGCTTAGGGTATTGAGGCGTTAAGTGGCCAGCAAAACAACCCCCCAGTTGGGGGTGACGTGTGAGGGGTATAAATTGTCGTCCATCCGCCTGCGATTAACAGTTGCGCTGTTAGTTCCTGTGCTTCTATTTTTAGGCAGTGTGATTACGGCGCTGTCCCTGCCGCAAGCGGATGCGACGATTGGTATAGAGGGGGATCACCTGCGGATGCTCGCGCCGCAGGGTGAGCAGGCCCTGGAACTCTCCAGCTTTTCGATAGGTCAGACCGCCACAATCGACGCCACTGCCGACCTGATGATCGAAGAACCCGATGTTGCGCCGACCTTCGCGGATATGAATGACCTGTTCAGCCGTATCGGGCGCTTGACCAGTGCGCTCCTGGCCGGGGAGCTGGTCGCCAACACCGCCTCCGGCGAGCGCATCACGCTGCGGGCCGAAGCGCGCACCCCGGGAGACCTGCCCGCGGTATTCTGGCTCCAGATTCTGTGCGCAACAGCGGCGCTGGTTGTGTGTGCCCTTATCTGGTCGACAGTCAAGGCGACGCTTGGAAGCCTCGGGTTCATCCTCTCCGGCGCCGGCTTCGCCCTTGCGGCAGCTTCCGCAGGTGTTTACAGCACGCGCAGTCTGTTCATCGATGCCAGCCTGTTCAGCTACCTGTCATCCCTGAACGCAATTGGCACTATCACGTTTGGCTCAGGCTTGATTCTCTTCCTGTGGAACTACCCGCTCGCGCTGGTGCCGCGCGCCAGCAAGTACCTGGCGCTGCTGAGCTTTGTGGCATTTTGCGCCCTGAGCCTGAGCGAGGTAGTCGAGGACATCAGTCTCTCGCGGTACCTGCCCATGCTGATCATGCTGGTCGTCGCGCTGACAGGCCTGGCTCTGCAGTGGTTCTGCACGCGTCACAGAGCCGCTGACCGCCTGATAGTCCGATGGATTGCCATTTCAGTGCTGCTGGGTACTTCGATCTTCATGCTGCTGGTCGCGCTGCCCATCATTCTCGGGTTCACAGAGCCCGCGCCGCAGAGTTTTACGATTGCGACCTTCCTGCTGATGTATCTGAGCATGATGCTCGCGGTGGTGCGCTACCGCCTGTTTGATCTGGAGCGCTGGTACTTTGCCATCTGGACATGGATGCTCGGCGGCCTGGCCGTACTGGCAGCGGATATCGTGCTGGCCTCGCTGCTGACATTGTCCAGCGCGGCGACACTGACGCTGTCCCTGGCGCTGGTCGGCTGGATTTACTTTCCGCTGAGGCAGTGGCTGTGGAAGCGTTTCTTCCTGCGCGAGGGCGATGGCCTGGAGGCGTGGCTGGAGACCTCGCTGCCCGTCATGCTGCAGGCCAACCAGGGCGGGCAGTCGGAACTTTCAGTGTTAACGCGGGTGGCCGAAGCTGTGTTTGCGCCGCTCGATATCCGGGAGATTCAATCAGGGTACCGTCAGATAGAAGCCTCCAGCAATGGTGATTGCCTGTACCTGCCATTATCGACCGGCAGCACGTTGCAGTTGTCCCATGCGGCGCAAGGGCGGCGCCTGTTCAGCCAGCGGGACACACGCCAGGCCGGTCTCATATTGTCGCTCTATCAACTGACGACATCCGCCGTCACCGCGCGGCAGGAGGGTGCGCAACAGGAGCGCCAGCGGATGAAGCGCGATCTGCACGATGATCTCGGGGCAAAGCTACTGCAATTGCTGCATCGGTCGGAGGGCAGCAACAAGCCGCTGGTCAGGGAGGCGATCTCCGATCTCAGGAAGCTGTTGCAAAGCAAGTCCACTGAAGAGAACGACACGCTCAAGGCCGTTAACAGTTGGCGGGAGGAGGCCCAGATTCGCTGTACGGATCACAATGTGGCACTCAACTGGCAGCAGAACATCGTCCCTGCACCGATAGCCGCGAAATCTTTTGACAATGTCACGAGTGTTTTACGGGAATCGCTGAGCAATGCGATTCGTCACGCCAGTGACCGCGAGGTGGATATTCGTATCGACGGGGACCTGAACGAGCTGAAAATTGGTGTGAGCAATCGCTTCATGAACCCGCAACACGGTGAAGGAAACGGGCTCGATAATATAAAAAGCCGCATGCTCGACTGCGGCGGATTGTGCGCCATTTCACAAAAAGAGAATGTCTGGCAGGTGGAATTGGCCGTCACACTGGGGCCTTGATGCCAACCCCCCTAAAACAGGGGGTTCTAACACCAAACGATGGCATTTTAGTATCGCCCCAAACTACTTATAAAGTACCGGGGCATATCATGATCACTTTCCGTAAATACGGCTACTCCGCTATTGTTCGTCCGCTGGGCCTCACCCTGACGCTGGGTCTCAGCACCCTGCTGGTTGCCTGTAGTGGTGGCAATTCATCAAACAACAATGGTTCCCAGGCGGTCGTCAATCCACCGCCTGTTCCTGTAACGCAGACCCTCGAAGG
>JAGRIK010000092.1 GCA_020443325.1 Halioglobus sp. | reverse complement strand
CACCACCGAGAATTTCTCGAACGCGAACTGGTCCTGGTGCAGGCGGCCAACACGCTCGTTGGGCGTAATGGAGACATTGCCCGCCGAGGGCACAAGGCTGCCGTCGAGGATTTTCATGAAGGTGGATTTGCCGCAGCCATTGGCGCCGATCAGGCCGTAGCGATTGCCATCGCCGAACTTGACCGAGATGTTTTCAAACAACGGCTTGGCACCGAACTGCATGGTGATATTGGCGGTAGAGATCACGGGGTATTCCTGGTGGCAGCATGCGCCGTCCCGGTACGGGACGCGCAAAGAGGCGGGGCATTTTAGGGAAGAAGTGCCATGAAGTCGAGGTGACATATTGCCAAACACCGAAATGCGATGAGGGTCAAGTACTGCGGGCCTGCGGATCTTCGCGATGAAATCGCGGCAGGCGGAACTCCTGTCACTGTCGTTGCCGGGCGGGTATCCTACTCCTGCAAAATCACTGCAAAGTCCGGATCCCGGCGTTGCCCCGGTCCTGCATGACCGGAGCCGAATCCCGGGACCTGCACCATGGGTACCGTCCAATGCCAGAACCTGTTTACAAAATTGCGGTAGCACTGCTGTTGTGTAGCGTTGGTCTCGCCAGCGCCGGGGAGTTGCGTCTGGATAACGGCGCCGTTCTGCCCGGGGAACTGGTCAGCATCGGGCCAAAAAACCTGGTGTGGAAAGCCGACAAGATCGGCGATATCACGGTAGCCAAGAGCGATGTGCTCGACCTGCGAACCAGCCACAGGGCCTCGGTGCGGGTGGCGCTGCACCAACCACCGCAAGCTGATTGCCTGGTGGAGGTCAACAACAGCAAGTGGTCCATGGATTGCGGCGCGGAGTCAACGCAGCCGGTGGCCTTTGCACAATTGCGCAGCCTGCCGCCCAAAACCGGTTCCACGGGCAAGCTGGCAATTGCCCTGGATATTGACCGGGGTGCCAATCCGTCTGAGGAACTCACGGCCGACCTGAACGCCCGTTGGCTGCGACCGGGCTATCGCCACAATGTCGACATCAGCACCGACTACGAACAAACCAATGGCACCACCACTGACGACAACGCGGATGCTAACTACCAGTACGACCTGCTGCGTGATAATGGCTGGTACTGGTTCGGACGGACGCGTTATTACCGCGATGAATTCGAGGCGCTGGAGCAGGTATACGCGGGCATGGGCGGCCTCGGCCGGGAGCTCACACCCAGCGACGATCTTACTCTGAGCATCCAGAGTGGGCCGGCCCTGATGTACTTCTACTACCAAAACAAGGGCTGGCAGACTGAACCGGGGGGCAATGTCCGCTGGACGGCGGTCTGGCACACCCCCTGGCGCGGTATCGACCTGTCCCATTCGGGTGACTTCGGCTGGGTTTTTTCGATTTCAGATGGCTATTTGTTCCAGTCCAAGAGCGGCATCACCGTGCCACTTTACAAGGGGCTTATCGCCGAAATGCGTCTGGACTATGATCGATCGGGGGTACAGGTCGGCGATAATGGTGACTACGACCTGTCGTGGGTACTGGCACTGGGGTACAAGTGGTAGTACTGCTGGCTGAGCAACTGCCACGGGGCGAAGGCGTTAGTGAATGCATACCCCTTGGTGGTGATGTCGATCAGGTCATTGTGACTGGATCAGCGAGGTCTGCATGCGTGAAATCAATGGCGTCGT
>JAGRIK010000091.1 GCA_020443325.1 Halioglobus sp. | reverse complement strand
GTAGGCGTTTCACCAAGCGAATCACGTGGAGCGACTGAAACGCCTACTGGGGTGCGAGCCCGTCGCTCACGACTAACCCCCGACAGGCGTTTCACCATGCGAATCCGTTGGTCCGGTACCCCGGGAGCGACTGAAATGCCTGCTGGGGTGCGAGCCCGTCGCCCACGACTAACTCCCCGACAGCGCTACGAAAAAATTCATCTCGTTGCTATTCAACGCACCGCTATCCCGCAGGCATGGGCTGCACAAGGGCATCGACGAGCCTCGCGCGAAACAAACGGTCGTTTTCTGCGTACCAGCGCTTTGCGTTGTCACCCAGTGTCTGCCGCGACGGCTCGTCCATCGCTATGATCTGCTGGATTTTGCGCTCCAGATCTTCTGGGTCCACGTAATAGTTCATGCCAGAGCGCTGTTCGCGGGTTCGGTTATAGTCCACCAGCACACCGCGTTCGGGCGTGATCAATTCATTCATCGGGGGCGCGTTGGTCGTGAGGGTCAGCGCGCCACAACTCATGGCCTCGGCGATACAGTGGCCGAACCCCTCGGCCTCGGAGGGGCACAAATGAATCGCGTGGCTGTTCTGCAGCTTACGCAGCGCGGCATCGTCCAGCCGCTCTAGAATATGGGTTATGTTAGGTGCTGAGATGGGCGCAACCCTGGACTGATTGTAGGTCCTGGCGTTTTGCACCACGGTCAGCGTCGGCCATTCGGGGTGCTTTAACCAGAGTGCGACCAGGGGCTGGGTGCCTTTTTGCCAACTGCGTCCGGCGAGGTGCAAAAACGTGTTTTCTCTGTGTTGTGCGTGTGCTGTATCGCTGCGGTCTTCGCTGGTGAAACCGATGAAACGGACTTCGCTGCCCAGGCGGGAAAACGTCTCCAGGGCATCCCGGGTTTTACAAAGGACCACATCGATGCCCTGCAAATGACGGCGCTGGTTGTCTTTAAACCATTCCGGATTGGGAATAAACATATTGGTGTTGGCGTGTTTGAAGAAACCGGGGCTGATATCCTCGAGGAAGACGTTCACGTCATACTGTGCCTTCGCCATTTCTTGATGGTGCCACCAGAGATGCCACAAGTTGAGTGCGCGATGCACTATTCGGCGGCGGCGGATACTGGCCTGTTCGCGGGGCGCGCCATTGAGCGAGACCTCAAAGCGATTGGCGGGGAGTGCGTCCAGCAAAATATCGATGTCCCTGCTGAGACCACCACCGTTGTGCCAGGAGACGATGTTAATTCGTATCATAACGGTTCTTCTTTAACTCGCGATCGCCTTCTGCTGTTCTTTTTGTTGTGTATACCAGAGCTCTGCATAGTGCCCGCGTTGCGCCAGTAGCTGATCGTGCGTGCCCTGTTCAACGACCTGGCCCTGGTCGAGTACCACGATCTTGTCCGCATCGATAATTGTGGAGAGGCGGTGTGCGATCACCAGGCTGGTATGGCCTTTGGCCACTTCCTTCAGGGCTTTCAGGATAGCCTGTTCGGATTTGCTGTCCAGTGAAGATGTCGCTTCATCAAACACCAGTATCGGTGAGCGTTTGAGAATTGTGCGGGCAATCGCCACCCGTTGTTTCTCGCCGCCTGACAGTTTCAGTCCGCGCTCTCCGACCATCGTCTGGTGTCCGTCCGGCAACTGGCTGATGAAGCCGTTCAGGTGAGCGAGCCGGATGGCTTCCAGAACCTCGGTATCGCTCGCCTCGGGGTCGCCGTAGCGTACGTTCTCCAACACCGTATCGTTGAACAGCACGGTATCCTGCGGCACGATACCGATGGCACGGCGCAGGGAGTGTTTGCTGACCTCGCTGATATCTACCCCGCCGATGGTGATACTGCCACCGCTGAGGTCGTAGAAGCGGAACAGGAGCTTTACCAGGGTGGATTTACCGGCGCCGCTGGCGCCCACCACGGCAACTTTCTCGCCGCTATCGATGGTAAAGGAAACGCCGCGCAGAATCTCCCTGTCCGGCCGGTAGTGAAATGACACGTCCCGGAATGCAATGCTGGCCTCGTTGGGCTGCAGTTCGGGCGCCTGGGGTTTATCGTTGACGCTCGGGCGGACATCCAGCAACTGCAGCATCTTTTCTATATTGGCCATCGAACCTTTTATTTCCCGGTACACAAACCCGAGGAAATTGAGCGGCAGGAAAAGCTGGATCATAAACGCGTTGATCAACACGAAATCCCCAATCGTCATGGTGCCGGCTGCAACGCGGTGGGCGGCCAGCCACATCATGCCGGTCATGGCCAGCGCTATGATGAGCGCCTGGCCGCCATTGAGCGAAAACAGCGACAGGCGATTCTTGCGCCGCGCCATCTCCCATTTTCCCAGTTCGTAGTCGTAGCGCTTTGACTCGAACTGTTAGTTGGTGAAATATTTGAACGTTTCGAAATTCAGCAGGGAGTCTAACGCAAGGGTGTTGATGGCTGAATAGGCTATATTGGACTCACGGACACACTGGGTGCGCAAAT
>JAGRIK010000090.1 GCA_020443325.1 Halioglobus sp. | reverse complement strand
GGCAAAAGCGAAAGCCAAGCCCAAAGCTAAAGCGAAGGCAAAAGCGAAAGCCAAGCCCAAAGCTAAAGCGAAGGCAAAAGCGAAAGCCAAGCCCAAAGCTAAAGCGAAGGCAAAAGCCAAGCCCAAGGCCAAGCGAAAGGCAAAAGCCACCAAGAAGTAAGGCGCCAGAACTGACAAATAACCCGCTGAAGGAAACTTCAGCGGGTTTTCTCGTTCTTGGAAGTGAAAAGTCGGTCCAGGTGCGTGGTAAACGGCGAATTCCCGGCCAGCACTACTCCAGCGTGTTGTAGTTGCGGAAGCTGGAGTGTTGATCGGAAAAATCGACAGCGACAGCCTTTCTGCTGCTGTACCAGTCCTTTACGGCACGCTGGCCCCCATCGAGGAATGCGGGCAGCGAGGCGAGGCAAGCGCTCCGCAATCCTGCGCACAGATACTGCGCTCTTGTTCCGTCATCCGCGTAGCTGATTTCCGTTGCGCCACCGGTGTCGTCGAGTAGCGGAGCGGTTAATCGCGTTACGAGGTCTGCGGGAATGTGAGGGGTATCACAGCTCACTACTACCAGTAGTTCGGTAGTTATGATGGCTGCAGCAGCCTCCAGTCCCGCCAGCGGTCCCTGAAAGTCTCGACGCGTATCTGCGACTGTGCGCGAGCCGAACTCTGCATAGCGGGAAAAATTGCGATTGCAACTGATCAGGATTTCTTTCACCTGGGGTCTGAGGGCATCGCTGACGTGTGCGACGAGCGGCTTTCCCTCCCAGTTGATCAGGCCCTTGTCCTGGTGGTTGACGCGCCGTCCAGCGCCACCCGCCAGGATCAGGGCGGTAATGTTGTTCGCAGGTGCCATGATTGTCTTCAGGGTGGTGCCTGTTTAAAGCTTGCTGTGTGATAATCGCCTGCTGTCACAGTAACAGTTTGGTTTTACAAAGGGTATGGGGCTTCATGAATGTGTCGAAGGTAGTATGACCGGAATTCTGGCGATTGAGACAGCGACGGATGCCTGTTCCGTTGCGGTTGTTGTCGATGGCGTTTGTCACACTCGGCACCGGGTCGCACCCCGGCAGCACAGCCAGCTTCTGTTCGGCATGCTGGATGATTTGCTGCCGGGCGGCAACCTGGCAGAGCAGGGCATCGAAATGATTGCTTATGGATGCGGTCCCGGGTCGTTTACGGGACTCCGTATTGCCGCCAGTGCTGTCCAGGGGTTGGCCTACAGCAGCAAGCTGCCGGTAGTGGCTGTTTCGACCCTGGCGATACTGGCGCAGACAGCATTGAGGTCGGGCGTCGTGAGCGGAGACGCTCTCGTTTTATGTACACTTGATGCGCGTATTAACGAAGTCTACAGCGCTGTATTCAAATTTGAGAACGCTACGGCCGTGTTAAAAGATGGCCCCTGGGCATGCTCACCAGGCGAGCTTGCACCACAAGGGACGGAGTCCCTGTTTGCGGTGGGCAGCGGCTGCCTTTTCCGAGAGCAGTTTTCGCAGTCACTGCAAGCGCGTATTCAATCATGCGATCCCGAGGTCTTACCGGCCGCGCAGGATATTGTCCCGCTTGCCCTGGTGAAGTATTGGCTTGGTGAGGTGCAAACGCCGCGTAATGTCCAGCCTGTCTACCTGCGCGACGAGATTTCCTGGAAGAAACTTGCGGATCAGGGGAAGCGGTCATGATTGATTGGTATCAGGCGATTATCCTGGCGCTGGTGCAGGGCCTCACCGAATTCCTGCCGGTTTCAAGCTCGGCGCATTTGCTGTTTCCCTCGCTCCTGCTGGGCTGGGACGATCAGGGGCTGGCGTTTGATGTCGCGGTGCACGTCGGCACGCTGGCTGCGGTACTGCTGTACTATCGGGCTGATCTGCTGCGTATGGCGAATCGCTGGCTGCGCTCCCTGGTTGGGGGGCCGGCCTGCGATGACAGCCGGATGGTTTGGTATCTGGCACTGGCAACGTTGCCGGCGGGCGTGGCCGGCCTGTTTGCAGGCGATTTTATCGAGGGACATCTGCGCACGCTACCGGTTATCGCCACCACCACACTGGTATTCGGATTGCTGCTAGGGCTTGCGGATCGTCGCGCCAGATTCTCTGCCCCCGAGCGCCCCCTGGGATTGCCGGTTGCGATGCTTATTGGTTTTGCACAGGCCCTGGCGCTTGTGCCCGGTGTATCCCGTTCGGGTGTTACGATGACTGCGGCACTGCTGCTGGGCATGGGGCGACAATCCGCTGCGCGATTTTCGTTCCTGTTGTCTATCCCGATCATCGCCAGCGCGGGAATGTTAAAAGTCTGGGAACTGGCGGCAGGCGGGGGCGCTGTCAACTGGGCGGCAATGGGGCTCGGTGTAGTGGTGTCTGGAATCTCAGCTTACGCCTGTATCGCGATGTTCCTGCGCCTGCTGGACAGAGTGGGGTTCATGCCATTCGTTTACTACCGTATCGCCCTTGCGGTAGCGCTATACTTGATTCTGCTTGTTTAGATTATTCACTGACCCTGCGACACACATCATAGGCCGAAACCATGAAGCAAGATGATTTTAATCAACAACTGTGCAGCTTTCTGGCCGCATCCACGACGCCGTTTCACGCTGTAGCGAATATGGTTGCGCAATTGTCGGCAGCCGGTTTTTCCCGACTTACCGATGGCGCAGAATGGAAGATTGTCCCCGGAGGCCGATATTTTTTAACGCGCAACGATAGTTCGATAGTGGCGTTTATTGCCGGGCGCGAGAGTTCGCCTGGAGAGGGTATCCGAATGGTCGGT
>JAGRIK010000089.1 GCA_020443325.1 Halioglobus sp. | reverse complement strand
GCAAAGCCTTCTGCCACCATGAACGCATAGGACATATATGTCTGCGCCTGGACAAAGTGCCTGTGCTCGTACAGGAACACATGGTCGGGATCCGACTTAAAAGGAGCCGCGCTTAAATTATAGAGTTTCTCGTACACTAACTGCCTGCTTAACCTGTTGATCCCGTTGAAACTGGCGGACGGCAAAGCTTTCCATACTTACCGATGGGGTTCAAGGAAGTTCAGTACATACTGCCGCCCGGGTCGCAAAAGCGGCTTGTCGCCCTGCTGTTAGGTATATTTCCCGGTCGCACCTGGCGTCAACCGCTTCCGGCCTCGCTGTATGCCGGCCACAGGGGCCAATCACTACTCCCCGGTCTTTATAAAACCGTAAATACTGACGTCGCCCACGGCACGGCTAAGCTTTTGCAAGCCCAGCTTATCCAGGGTGGTGTCGAGGAAGTTACTGAGCTTGATATTCCAGGAATGCGGCAACAGGCGCTTCCCGGCGATCGAAAGCGGACCAAACCCGAAGCCGGTAAAGAAATCGAGTTTATAACCACACCTGGCTACCCCCTTCAACAGGGGCTGCGGTGTTTGCAGTATATCGATCTTGAACTGCGGCGGTCTGGGAGACGCGTCGCCCTCCCCCGGGGAAGGGGTGGGCTGCGGCACGGATTGCCGCTCCGGTTTGCGGAAGCGCCCCAGAATTTTCCGCACCAGGGCGCGCGCCCCGGTAACGAGGTCGCTTACGGCGGCGTTGTAGGGGTTGCGCACGCTCATGACCAGCAGGCCGCCCGGACGCAGCACACGCCGGATCTCCAACAGCGCTCCCACCACGTCGTCGATATAGCCAAATACGCCGATGCAAAGAATCACGTCGAATTGCTGGTCTTCAAAGGGCAGCGATTCGCAGGTACCCTGCCGAAGCTGGTACGAGTCGGAAGGATAGTCGGCGAGCCGCTTGCGGCTGAGATCCAGCATATCGTTCGAGCGATCGACCCCGGTGACCTTGTAGCCTCTCTGCAGCAGCTTTTCCATAACCACTCCAGCCCCGCACCCGAGGTCCAGGATAGCGTGCTCCGGCGTGTAACGCTGGAAGACCACGTCACAAACGCGGTCCCGCCGAACCGACATATTAAAATTGAAAAGCGTGGAGGTGTCGCGGTACAGCTCATCCCATCTCGAGGCGTCCCGATCCGCCGTGAATAAATCGCCGTACTGCTGTTCTTTTCTATTTTCGGTGGTCATCATCCTTTCCATTTACCGCTCCTGTGAGTTTTCCCGGCAGCAACGAAAACAAGCCCGACTAACCAGCCGGGTCTCACAAGCGCCACACACTCAGGCCCATATCCGCCAGTCGGCCCCTGTCCAAAACGGACTTCACATCGATCAGCGCCCCGCCGGCAACGAGCAGCGCGCCAAGATCGGATTCATCCAGCTCCAGGTAGGACTTGTGGGGTACCGCCAGGACAATGGCCTGACAATCAACCAGTTGTTCCCAGGCCGACAGTTCAAGCCCGTATTCCTGTTGCGCCTCGGCGGGATCCGCCAGGGGATCGTGCACCAGCACATCACAGCAATAGTCTTTCAGTTCGCTGATAATATCCACTACCCGGGAATTGCGCAGGTCCGGGCAATCCTCCTTGAAAGTCAAACCCAGTACCGCGACCCTGGCGCCGTTGACGCCATGACCATGGTGCACCAGGCGCTTGACCGTCTGCTCGGCCACGTACTTGCCCATGTTGTCGTTGGTCTTGCGACCCGCGAGTATAACCTGGGGGTGGTGCCCCACCGCCTCCGCCTTGTAGGTCAGGTAGTAGGGATCGACCCCGATGCAGTGCCCCCCCACCAGCCCCGGCCGAAAGGGCAGGAAATTCCACTTGGTGCCGGCGGCTTGCAGCACGTCCAGGGTATCGATCCCCAACCGGTTGAAGATGACTGCCAGCTCGTTCATGAGGGCGATATTGAGGTCGCGCTGGGTATTTTCGATCACTTTGGCGGCCTCGGCGACCTGGATACTGGCGGCCCGGTAGATCTCCGCCTGCACCACCTCGGCGTAGAGCGCAGCTACCCGCTCCAGGGTTTCCGGCGAGTCTCCAGAGACCACCTTGACGATATTTTCCAGGCGGTGCTGCCTGTCCCCCGGGTTGATCCGCTCGGGCGAGTATCCGACGTGGAAAACCCGTCCTTCTGGAGCACCGGGGCGGCCGCTCCAGCTGAGCCCGGAATGGGCCTCGAGGATAGGCACACACACCTCCTCGGTACAGCCCGGATAGACCGTGGACTCAAAAATCACGATCGCACCGGGCTGCAGGTGGTCTCCGACAGTGCCACAAGCGGTTTTCAGGATACCCAGGTCCGGCCTGCGCGCCTCATCGATGGGAGTCGGCACCACCACAATGACCAATTGCGCCTGGGCCAGCATGGCGGGGTCGCTGGTATATTCCAGCTGGGTGGCCTGCTCCATTTGCTGGCTCGACACCTCGCCACCCGGATCGCGCCCGGCCCGATAGCTGGCCAGTTTGCGCTCGTTGAGATCGAAACCGATGGTGCGGCGGTGCCCGCCAAAGGCGACGGCCAGCGGCAGGCCGACGTAGCCCAGCCCCACAATGGCGATCGTTTCGGTTGAGTTCATGCCCCGGGTATTCCCTCTTCTATTGTCAGCAGCCCACAGCCGGTAATGCGGCGCCGTACAGGTCGGCATTATACAGTACTAACCCGGGCTTGAACGTTGCAAAGTCGCAGTTGATCACACTCCTGGAAACGAAAGACGCGATTGTCACAGCAATGGGCAACCAGGGGCAGCTAGCGCTGCTCGCGGCCCCCCGGGCAGTGGGCCCGGAAAACCCAGGCAAAAAAAAGCGGGGCTGTATGCCCCGCGTCTGCCTGGTTGTTTGGCAAGGGCGCGCAATGCGCCCTTGTGGTTGGCCCGGCCCCGGTACTACTTGCTCCTGGGGGGCGGCGGGGTCGTGTACTGGTCAGACATCGCTCTCAGGTAGGCGACGATTGCCGCTTCCTCGTTCTCGGTAAGATTGAGAATACCAACGCCCCCGAAGTTTGAAACCCCGTCGACAAATTCCGGGATGGGCCAACAGTTAGCAGCAATTGCCTGCTCCGCCGTGGCATTGTAGATAGGCTCAGCCCTGACAGCTACATTGATACCCGCCGGTTGGTCGATTCGCGGATAGTCGCAACTTTCCTTGAGATCACGAGTGCTGTAGAAGTGGACGATCTGCTCCAGCGATTTAAAGTAGCCGTTGTGACCGAAGGCTTTGCGCTTGCCGTTGATACCACCGTCACCCTTACCGACATTGCGTATGGTGGGGTTCTTGAAGAATCCCGGCTGGGCAGAGGTCAAGTGGGCTGATACGCCTTCTATCTGGCCAGGCAGCACGCCCGGGATCTCCGGATTGAAGGGTATGCCGATGTTGTGATACGCCTGATCGTTGTAGGTCTGGTACGGTTCGCTACCGTCCTCGACCAGGGGGTTATCATTGTGACAGCGGTGGCATCCCGACTCCGACGCCGCCACCAGCTGCTCCCCGGTTTCCGG
>JAGRIK010000088.1 GCA_020443325.1 Halioglobus sp. | reverse complement strand
CCAAGCGAATCACGTGGAGCGACTGAGAAACACATTCCTATCCGTAACCGCCGGCAAACCACTTCCCAGGAGGCGGAAAAAACCTCAGCTTTCAGCTCGGTGAGTTTCCCCCCCAGGTCTTGCACTCGCTAGAGACTTTTTCACTACGCTGCTAAGCCCGACTTTGAAGCCTAAGTAAGTGCCAATTGGCCCAAATGTCTTTAAAGCGGACTTCGGCTCGAGGTGTTTCGGGTTAAGCCTTCGCCGGCAGGGTTTTCTGCTTGTGTAATATGTAGGCGAGCAGCACAGCGGCGAACTCTGCACCGGCAAACAGGAAGATACTCTGGCTGTTGAATGCTGCCACCAGCGCCTGTCCGCTTGCGGTGGCAAAATTGAGTATCAGGCCCATGTTCAGAAGAGTGACCGTCGCCATAATGCCCAGCACGATCACGTTGAGTGGTTTACTTCCCAGCATTTTTTGCCTCCGGAAATCCTCAACCAGCGTGTTTTGAGAAGCCGTTCGGTCACCCTACCACCGGCGGTGGCCGGTAGGCAAGGGCGCCGCTTATGGTTCATTTGGTCGCTTTTGCCTTATCCGCCTCGGCCTTTTGCCGCTCCGCCTTGCCCCTTTGCGCCTGCTGAATCACATAGGAGCGGATGGCCTCGGATTCCTCTGCGCTGATATTGTCGGCAAAAGACGCCATACCACGATCCTTCAGTTGTCCACCGCGCACGACAGCCTCCCAGCCCTTTTCGTCCCACAGGAAGGCTGAACCGCGCAGGTCGGGAATGAGCAGCCCCGACACGGCATTCAGGCCGTGACATCCCATGCAGGTATCCTGGTAAGTTTCAAATCCGAGTTTGATAGTGTCCGCGTTGGCCGTGAGTTCCGGGGGATTGAATACAACGGCCGGCGTCCATGTCACAGGGGGCAGGCTGGCTTTTCCACCCAGTTTGAAGGTCAGCACCCGGCTCACGTTCGGCAGGCTCTCCGCTTGCACGTACTCACCGAACACCAGCGCGAACGCGCCACCCCAACCGACGTTCACGGATATGTACTGTTCGCCATCGATCTCATAGGTGATCGGGGGCGCCACCACGCCGGTCTGGGTCGGGAAGTGCCACAGTTCCTTGCCGTTGTCGGCGCGGTAGGCAACAAGCTTGCCATCTGCTGTACCCTGCAGGACGAGATTCCCCGCCGTGGCGAGTGTGCCGCCGTTCCACGGACCGCGATACTCGACCCGCCAGGCTTCCTTCTGCGCAACAGGATCCCACGCCAGCAGGCGGCCTTTGACCAGGGCACCAATGGCATCGCGCTCCGCCTGCTCATCCGGCAGGGCACTGACAATGCCGTCTACGCCGGTATTGCTGACGCCAGGGTTGTACTTGAATTTCTCCGGCTGTCCGTACACGGCTGGAATATCCAGCACCGGAATATACACGAGCCCCGTTTTGGGACTGTAAGACATGGGGTGCCAGTTGTGCCCCCCCAGATAGGACGGGAAGAGGGTGAAGGGTGTTTTCTCATAACGCGCCCCTGCGACTTCTACCGGGCGACCGGTTTCCATATCGACATGCGTTGCCCAGGTGATATCGATATAGTTATTGGCGGATAACAGTTCCCCGGTCTCGCGATCCAGCACGTAGAAAAAGCCGTTCTTCGGCGCCTGCATTATCACCTTTCGCGTTTTGCCATCCAGTTTGAGGTTGGCCAGGATGAGGCTCTGGGTTGCCGTGTAGTCCCAGCTTTCACCGGGCGTGGTCTGGTAGTGCCAGACGTATTCACCCGTCTCGGGCCGTACCGCAACGATGGATGACAGGAACAGGTTGTCGCCGCCTCCGGGTGAGCGAAGCTCCTGATTCCACGGTGTACCGTTACCTACACCGAAGTACAGCAAATCCAGTTTCGGGTCGTAGGCCATGGAGTCCCACACGGTGCCGCCACCGCCGCCCAATTTCCACCATTCACCTTTCCAGGTGTCGGCGGCCATTTTCATCGTGTCATTCTCAAAGCCAAGTGACGGATCGCCGGGTACCGTGTAGAAGCGCCATGCGAGGGAGCCATCCTTGACGTCGTAGGCGCTGAGAAACCCGCGCACCCCGAACTCCGCGCCCCCGTTGCCTATAAGGACCTTGCCCTTGATCACACGCGGGGCCCCGGTAATGGTGTACGGCAGCGTGGGATCAAAGGTCGCCACCTCCCAGTTCACCTTGCCGTTCTTTGCGTTCAATGCGAACAGGCGTCCATCCAGTGCGCCAAAGAAAACCTTCCCCTTCCAGACGGCAACGCCGCGGTTAACCGGGCCACAACAGGTGTGTTTGAGTTTGTCTTTCGCGACCTGGGGATCAAAAGTCCACAGGTGTTTTCCAGTGCGGGCATCGAGGGCGTGTACGATGCTCCAGGAGGAAGTGGTATACATCACGCCGTCAACCACGATAGAGGTGGCTTCAATGCCGCGTTGTGTCTCGAGGTCGTAAGACCACGCCAGGCCAAGGGGTGCGATGTTGCCGGCGTTGATTTTTTTCAGCGGGCTGAAACGTTGCTCGCTGTACGTTCGCCCGTACGACATCCAGCTGCCCGGATCCTTGTCCGCCTGTTGCAGGCGCCGTGCATCGACTGCAGCGACTGCGTTTTTGGGTGCCGGCTTTGCAGTGGGCTTGGGGGCAGGTTTGGGCGCGGTGTCTGCGGGTGCGGCGGCAACCACAGGCTCGCTGGGCGCCGCGGGCTGCTCCGATCGATCGCACGCGGTCAGTGCAGTGGTGAGGGTGGCTATAGCGCTGAGAGTTACCAGGTATCTGATCATGATGGTCGGGCCCTCAAGGACGTATTCGTTGAATGTATTATTAACACCCGCAGCTTATATCGTTGCGCACTCGTGTTCCAGTACCGCGGGGCACGCCAGGCAACGAAAGTGCGCGTTCATCCCGCTGCTGGCAATACGAGGTTCAAAGCCTAGAGGGCGAGTTCCGCTATCTCCCGCAACAGGTTCACATCGCCGTTTACCAGCAGGGATGTCACGGGTGAATTCTCCCAGTCCTTGAGCTTTTCACGGATGCGATCCCGGGGGCCGGCCAGGGAGATCTCATCGGCGAATTGATCGGGTACAGATGCGATCGCCTCGTCGCGCTTACCCTCCATGAACAGCCTCTGGACTGTGTCGGCCTCATCGGGAAAGCCCATGCGTGCCATCAATTCCTTGTGGAAGTTGCGTTTCGCGGAGCCCATGCCACCAATATAAAACCCCAGCATGGCTTTGACCGGATACAGGGCCTGCTCCATATCGTCATTGATGTTCACCATCACCGTGGGCGCGATTTCGAATCCGGGTTTTGCCGAAACCAGCTGGTCCGCGTACACCTCCTGTCGGTAGGGCGAGTAGTAAAGCGGCAGCCAGCCATCAGCGATTTCAGCCGTCTGTGCGACATTTTTTGGGCCTTCGGCGCCGATGAAAACAGGCACATCCGCGCGTAACGGGTGAGTAATGGGTTTGAGCGGCTTGCCCATACCCCAGGCACCGGGGCCATTGTAGGGTAAGGGGTAGAACTCACCGTCACTGGTGACAGGCTCCTCGCGCGCCAGCACTTTGCGAATGATCTCGACATACTCCCGCGTGCGGGTCACAGGCTTGCTGTAGGGTTGACCGTACCAGCCCTCCACTACCTGGGGCCCGGATACCCCCAGCCCCAGGATCATGCGTCCGCCGGATAAGTGGTCAAGCGCCAGCGTGGCCATCGCGCATGCGGTGGGTGTGCGGGCAGACAGCTGGGCGACAGCGGTACCCAGGCGAACGGTTTTGGTGTGCGCGCCGATCCATGCCAGCGGGGTAAAGCAGTCGTTGCCCCAGGATTCCGCCATCCACACGGAATCGAAGCCGAGACGCTCGGCCTCCTGGGCCAGTTCCACATGTGCATTGCCGGGTGCCAGGGCGCCCCAGTAGCCCAGTTGCAGGCCAAGTGTCAGTTTTGCCATGTTCAAAAATCTCCTTGAATAGACGCGTAACTGTACGCCATCAACACCCCCGACAGTAAGTGCTTTGGGGCCAAATTCGCTGACTTCGCCGCTCATTGGTGTTTTCAATCTACGGCCGCATTGGATAGACTCTGCCCTCCGCAATCGCAGCGCCCCCATGGAGTAAGCTATGAGTCAACTCACCCACCTCGACGCGCACGGTGCTGCCCGAATGGTCGATGTTGGCGACAAGGCGGTTACTGAGCGCATCGCGGTGGCTGCCGGGTATGTGTCCATGCTGCCGCAGACCATAGAGCTGTTGGAGCAGGGAGCACACAAGAAGGGCGACGTGCTGGCGGTCGCCCGTATTGCAGGCATACAGGCAGCGAAGAAATGCGCGGACCTCATCCCCCTGTGTCATCCCCTGATGTTGACCTCGGTCGAAGTCAGCTTTGGTCTGGAGCCCGCAACGAATCGCGTCAAAATCGAGGCGCGGTGCAAGGTCTCGGGCAAGACCGGGGTGGAAATGGAAGCGTTGACCGCCGTCTCCGTCGCGGCGTTGACCATTTACGACATGTGCAAAGCCGTGGATCGCGGCATCGAGATCGGCGGCATCGGCCTGCTGCATAAGGCGGGAGGGAAGTCGGGTGACTGGCAGCGTGGTACAGAGGAAAATCCCCAGTGCTGAAAGTCCTTTTTTTTGCGCGGGTGCGTGAGCAACTGGGCTGCGCCTCCCTGGACCTGCCGTGTCCCGAATCGGGTCTGGACCTGGATATGCTGCAGGAACAATTGTGTCGCGAACACGGCGATGGCTGGCGAGACGTGCTGGAGGAGGACAACATGGTGCGAGCAGTCAACCAGGTGGTGGTGGCAGGAAATTGTGCCTTGACTGATGGCGACGAGATCGCCTTTTTCCCGCCGGTCACTGGGGGCTGATATGGCAACTGTCGAATTGCCCCGGCCTGTTATCTCCGTCAGTGTACAGGAGGCTGATTTTGATGTGGCGCGATTGCAGGCGTCGCTGCTGTCTGGAGCCGCTGTCGAGGGCGCTATAGCCACGTTTACCGGCTATGTTCGATGCGATAACGAGAACCGGCAGGTAGAGGCACTGGAACTTGAACACTATCCCGGTATGACTGAGGCCAGTATCACGGCGATTGTCAACGAGGCCGCCGTGCGCTGGCCGTTGCTTTCTGCCGCGGTGGTGCACCGTGTGGGCAAGCTCGCGCCGGGCGACCAGATCGTCTGGGTGGGTACCGCGTCGACGCATCGCGAATCCGCATTCAGCGCCTGCGAATTCGTTATGGATTTTCTCAAAACACGGGCACCTTTCTGGAAGAAAGAGCAGAGTGGGGCGAGTGCGCACTGGGTGGCGGCCAGGGAAACCGATGACAAACGGGCGGATCGTTGGCGGGAAGGCGACACGGAATAGCCTGAATAGGGGATGTGCCCACTGGGCGCTCTGGGGTCCAATGTGCTGCGATCAGGAACGCGTTATTCTGGCCGCACAATAAAAACATCTTAATGAGTAAGGGGAAGGGAAATGAGTTTAGACGGACGGGAATTGAGAGATGCGCTGGGGCGTTTTGCCACGGGCGTATGTGTTATCACTACGGTATCGAGCGAGCAGAAGGCGGTCGGGATGACTGCCAATTCGTTTTCATCCGTCTCCCTGGATCCTCCACTGGTACTGTGGTCGTTGCAGAACAATTCTGACGTGTACAATGTTTTTGCGGCGCCGCGTCATTTTGCCGTGAATATCCTCAGCAGCGAACAGCAGGCGTATTCCAACCAGTATGCGAAGAAAGGCCAGCACGACCTGGACCCCGCGCATTACCGCCTGGGCAAATACGGTGCACCCATTATTCGTGGCGCACTGGCGACTTTTGAGTGTGAGTTACACGCCACTCATGAGGGCGGTGATCATCTCATCATCGTGGGAAGGGTTACGGATATGCACCAGCGTCCCACCGGGGAGCCATTGCTGTTTTACTGCGGCCGTTACCACGAATTGCACTAACGGGCCATTTTGCAGCCGGTTTTCGCTGTCGGGCTGTTTTATAGTAGGGTTAAGCCTTTATACTGCCCGGCTGTTAGCACAAGGGTCCGTCCTTCATGAAATTTTGTACTCACTGCGGCAATGCCGTCATTCTGCAGATTCCCCCGGGCGATGATCGCGAGCGATTTGTCTGTAGTAGTTGCGAGCTGATCCACTACAGCAACCCCCGCGTGATCGTCGGTTGCGTCCCGGTGTACGAGGGCAGGGTGCTGCTGTGCAAACGCGCCATTGAGCCGCGCAAGAACTACTGGACGCTGCCCGCGGGCTTCATGGAGAACGGCGAGACGTCAGTGCAGGGCGCGGCACGGGAGACCTGGGAAGAGGCGCGGGCGAAGGTCAGCAATATCGATCTCTACCGCGTCTTCGATGTGCCGTATATCAGCCAGATTTATATGTTCTACCGGTGTAACCTGGATGGCGGCGAGCACGCTGCGGGCCCTGAGAGCCTGGAGACAGGGCTCTTTGATGAGAGCAGTGTGCCCTGGGAGAGTATTGCTTTTCCCGTCGTGTCGAAAACGCTCAGGGAATTTTTCAGCGACGCGGCAGCGGGGCATTACCCCGTTCGAGTGTCTGCCATCGAACATCGCCCTCGGGGCTAAACATTTCAATATCAGGAGTAGCAACACATGGCATTTCCAAAAACCGGCCTGATGGCGCCAGCGTTTACGCTGTTGGACCAGGACGGCGTCAAGGTCAGTCTCAAGCAGTTCAAGGGTAAAAAGAATGTCGTACTGTATTTCTACCCCAAAGCGATGACGCCGGGTTGCACCGTGCAGGCCTGCGGCATCCGCGACAGCAAGAAAGCGCTGGCAAAACTCGACACCGTCGTGCTGGGCGTAAGCCCCGACCCGGTTGCCCGGTTGGGGCGTTTTATCGAGAAGCAGGATCTTAATTTTACCCTGTTGTCAGACGAGGACCACGCGGTCACTGAAAAATATGGCTGCTGGGACCTGAAGAAGTTCATGGGGCGCGAGTTCATGGGCGTGTTGCGCACCACGTTCATTATTGGCAAGGACGGGCGGATCAAGCACGTAATGGACAAGGTCAAGACCAAATCGCATCACGATGACGTCATCGCGTTGATCAGGGAACTGGGGCTTTAGCCCCCGGCATGCTGACTTATCTGTTTGACGATGTGCCTGAAGCGGGGCAGTTGCGGCAAATTGTGCCGGGTGTGTTCTGGCTGCGTATGCCGCTGCCTATGGAACTGGACCATATCAATCTCTACCTGCTGGAGGATGTCGACGGTTGGTGGATTGTCGATACCGGGATAGCGCTGGGGCCCACGCAGGAACTGTGGGAGCAGGTGTTTGAGCAGCATTTGCACGGCAAGCCGGTGAAAGCGGTACTGTCCACGCATCACCATCCCGACCACACGGGTATGGCAGGTTGGTTGTGTGAGCGCTGGAAGGCGCCGTACTACATCACCGAAGCCGAATATTTTACCGGGTTGTCCTTCAGCAGGACCCTGCCGGAGCACTACAGCTGGACAACGGCCCTGCACATGCAGAGATCCGGGTATTCCCCACAGAGAGTGGCTGAATCGC
This sequence comes from Halioglobus sp., assembly GCA_020443325.1. Classification (GTDB taxonomy): domain Bacteria; phylum Pseudomonadota; class Gammaproteobacteria; order Pseudomonadales; family Halieaceae; genus Marimicrobium. The sequence goes on along the minus strand of JAGRIK010000088.1, from coordinate 2,016 downwards.
GAGCGGAATTCGGTGGCTTCGGGAGTATTATCACGCCCATGCCCATGGCCTACCGCCGGTTGGTGGATGGCGCCTTCCTGTCGATCAACGGTAACCGCTGGCAGGTGGTTGTGGGCAGGGGGCATTCGCCGGAGCATGCCTGCCTCTATTCCAGCGCACTGAACATCCTGATTTCCGGTGACCAGGTGATTCCCAGGATAACCTCCAATATCAGTGTGTCGGGCGTCGAGCCAGAGGGAAACCCGCTCAAGGAGTGGCTCAACTCCCACGAGCGATTCCTGGAGCGATTGCCGGAAGATGCGCTCGTACTGCCGGCGCACAACACCCCTTTTTACGGCCTGCACGAAAGGTTGCGCTACCTGATTGAACACCACGAGGAGCACCTGTTGGCGCTGGAAGAGGCCTGCCTGGGCGCCTCCTGCTCCGCGATGGAGTTGTTGCCCGTACTGTTCAAGCGCCCGCTGGAGGGACACAACCTCGGTCTCGCGCTGGGCGAATGCATTGCGCACCTGAATTACCTGCACCAACGCGGGCAGATTTCACGCTCGGTGGACGACCAGGGCCGATACCGCTACCAGTCTGTTGACGCGACACTGCCGAAGCGCTTGCGCCAGCAACGCCATGACGCCGAGGATAGCTCGCCCATGCAGGTATAAATTAGTAACAGATAAATCCCGTTTAAACAAAGGCTTAGGTTTATATATTAAAGTTAGAAGTAGAATAAGGATTGCACACCATGCCAATGCCCAAAGATATCGGTGTTATCGACCTGATGCTCGCCATCCCGGGCGATGACAACAGCAGCTTTTACGACTGGATAAAGCCCCTGCTGATGGACCGCGAGAGCCACGAGATGTTCAGCATGCCTGCGCAGTACATGTTCAAGGACATCCCGAAGACGCCAAAGCAGGAGGATTACATCGCCTATACGCTGGCGCAGATGGACAAGCACGGCATTGAGCGCGCGATGATCGGCCTGGGCTTCAGTGAACTGCAGGAGAAGGCCCTGCGTGCCCACCCGGACCGTTTTTTTGCGTCCTACGAGGCAAACCCGAACAGGGGCATGGACGAGGTGCGCAAGATTGTCGCAATGCATGAGGAGTTCGATATCAAGGCGGTGACCGCAGCGCCGGCGATGATCTGCCCGCCGGTGCCCGTCAATGACAAGAAGTGGTACCCCATTTATGCCAAGTTGGTGGAACTGGATATCCCGTTCTGCCCCTGTATGGGCGTGCCCGGGCCACGCGTGCCCAGCGGGCCGCAAAAAGTCGAGTTGCTGGATGAGGTCCTGTGGTTTTTCCCGGAATTGCGCGTGGTCACGCGCCATGGCTGCGAGCCGTGGACCGAGATGGCCTGGAAATTGATGCTCAAGTACCCCAACCTGTATTACATGACCAGTGCCTTTGCGCCGAAATACTATCCGCCCGATATCATTGATTTTGCCAATAAGCGCGGCTCGGGACAGGTACTGTACGCGGGATATTTTCCGATGGGCCTGTCACTGGATCGTATCTTCAAAGAGATGCCGGATGTACCTCTGCGCGATGAAGTCTGGCCGAAATTCCTGCGTGAAAACGCGATCAAGGTATTCAAACTGGACCAGTAATACAGCGTATGAAATACATTTCCGTTGAAGAGGCCGTTGATGCCCCCGGCTTTCGGCTGGTGCTGACCGCCGGTGTGCCGGGCCCCTGGGGCGAAGCCGCCAAGTCTATCCTCGCGTACAAGGGCATCGAATACACACCGGTGTACCAGGAGGGAGCGGGGGAGAACGCCGCACTACGCGAGTGGACCGGGCAGACGTCTGCGCCGGTCGCCGTCTACGACAACCTGCCGCCGGCTTGCCACTGGTTCGATTTACTGATGTTGGCAGAACGGGTCGCTCCCGCGAAGCCGCTGGTTCCGCAGGACTGTGCCGAGCGTGTCGACGTGCTGGGCCTGTCGGCCCTGATCGTCGGTATGGACGGGTTCGGCTGGCACCGGAGATTGCAACTGCTGGCCCCAATGATGCAACTG
>JAGRIK010000087.1 GCA_020443325.1 Halioglobus sp. | reverse complement strand
CCTGCACGATGGCTTCAATGCCGCACTCAGAATTTAATCACCGTTACGGAAAGCGATAATGGCTGGCCTTCAAAAAATTCTCGACCCGGATCGATTTCTACATTTTGGTGTGATAGTCCGTGATATTGACCAACAAATGGAGCAACTGTCGGCATTCTGGGGTATCGGCGATTGGTCTGTACTGGAGTATGGCGCGCACGGCGCGCAAATCCTCAAGGGCAATCCCTTCAACCTTAAAGTTGCCCTCAACCGTGCGGGCCCCGTTACCGTGGAGTTTCTGCAACCTCTGCACAGTCCCGACTCGATCTGGCAGCAATTCCTGGATGAGCGCGGTGAAGGGTTACACCACCTGGCCTATCGGGTAGACGACCTCGCGCAAAGCATTGCAGCAATCGAGCGCACCGGTGGTGAACTGCTATGGCACATCAGCATCGCCCCTACGATGAATTACTGCTATGCGAGAGTTCCTGCGGGAATGATCGTGGAGCTGGTTGACTTCGACCTCTGATTCGGGCCCATTCTGGAGCGCCGGGGTGCTCGGGACGAGCATCCGAATTGTCAGGATAATAACATGAAGGAGTGCCATGACGACTAAATCCAAGATATATGACGTATGTGTCATCGGTACCGGTGCCGGCGGCGGCGTCATGATCGATCAGCTGACAGCCGCGGGAATGGATGTTGTCGCCCTGGAGCGCGGCCCCCTGTTGTCGCTGGCCGAATTCAATGAGGATGAATTGAAAACGGTCATTCGCCGGCAAGTGTTTGCCAGGGATAAAGTAGATACCTACAGGCAGGATGAGCACTCCCCAACCGAGAAGGGGAATATCGCCGAGATTACCCACTGCGTGGGGGGCTCGATTACCCACTGGGGCGCATGGGCCTGGCGTTTTCGCCCGGACGATTTTCATGTGTTGAGTAAAGAGGGGCCGGTAGCGGGCGCCAGCCTTGCCGACTGGCCAATCAGCTACGAGGATCTGGAGCCCTACTACTATCGCGCCGAGCTGGATTTTGGCGCATCAGGAGACAGCGGCGGCAATCCGTTTGGCGCTCCCAGAAAGCAACCCTATCCCAATCCTCCCCACCCATGGCGGCCATCCTCACACCGCTTTGCCAGGGGCGCCAGGAAAATGGGATACACACCCTTTGCGCTGCCAGTAGCAATAAACTCACAGGTCTACGGCAACCGCCCGGCCTGCATGTATGGTGGAGCCTGTCGCAGTAACGGCTGCCCGATCAATGCCAAGGCAAGCACGTTGTCCGTTTCGTTGCCGCGGGCACTGGCCACGGGGCGGCTCGACCTGCGGGCCAATGCCGCCGTGTATGAACTTCCTTTGGATAACAGCGGCAGGTTGCTGGGCGCGCGCTATCTCGATGAAGACGGCAACCGGCACGAAGTCAAGGCCAGGCAGGTCGTATTGGCCGCGGGAGCCATGGGGACGACTCAATTAATGCTGTTGTCGAAGTCCGCGCTGTTCCCCGATGGCCTGGCCAACGGCTCCGGGTTGGTCGGCCACAACTACAGCTATCACCACTATCCCGGAGTGGCCGCGGTATTCGAGGACGACCTGCGTGCCTACACCGGGTACGAGGCGCACGCCGCGGTTGATGACCTGCACCCCAGTGATTCCTCGCGCGGGTTTATCCGTGGAGGCGTAATTGCTGAAACCAACGCACTTTCCAACCAGCCGATTGCTTTCGCCACAGGCCTGCACCAGTTCACGGGTCACGCACGCTGGGGCGCGGCACTAAAGCAGCGCCTCCGTGAATTCCCGCGGACCATGGCGTTTGCGGGCATCTGCGAAGAGTTGCCCATGGATAGCAATCGGGTGGATCTGGACCCCGAGGTCACGGACACATTCGGCCTCCCTGTCCCGCGCGTCACCAAGAAGAATCACCCCAATGACGCGGTGATGCATCAGTGGTTCTGTAACAAGCTCAGTGAGTTGGCGCATGCGGCGGGCGCCAGCCAGATTTACCAGATTCGGACCCCGGGCGCTTTTGTCGACAAGAACAACAGCCTCAAGAGCAACCCCCACAATCATGGCACCTGCCGTATGGGTGATAATCCCTCTGCTTCTGTCGTCGACAAGTGGTGCCGAAGCCACGAAGTGTCTAACCTGTGGGTCACCGATGCCAGTGTATTCCCCACTGCCGGTGGCTACAATCCGACACTTACCATACTCGCCAACTCCTACCGCGTGGCTGATTACTTCATCGAGCAAGCCCGGAGCCTCTCACTATGAACAGCATGCTATCACGGCGGGGGTTTCTTCGGCTTGGTACCGCCTTCGGCACCGGTTTGGTACTGTCAGCCAACAGCCCGCGTCCGCTTGCGGCCGCGGCCGCTGCGGCATCCGGCGCGCCTGAAATCTTTAGTGCTGGCCAGTGGGCCACCATTGAAGCAATGACCTCGTGCATCATACCCACCGACCACGAGCCGGGCGCGCTCGAAGCCAACTGTGTCAACTTTATCGACAAGGCCCTGGCGCGGGAAGACGCAGCATTGCTGCCGACTTATCGAGCCGGTATAACAGCCTTCATTGAAGAGTCGCAGGCGCACTTTGGTAAGCCTTTTGCGCAGTTGAGAGTTGACAATAGAAACCGCTTGCTTTCAGCGCTCGAACAGGGTGACACCCTGAGTTGGCCGCAAAACCTGGCTGCAACGCCCCAGTTGTTCCTGCATACGGTGATCGTTCACACCCTCATCGGTTTTCTGGCTGATCCAGGGTATGGTGGAAATCGCGGTTACGCGGGTTGGCAAGTGGTCGGGTATCCGGGGACGGAACACCACATGGGTGGCTACTCGAAAGAACAGGTTGAGGGCACGGCGCCCGTTATCCCCATGTGGAAAACGGATCGGAGTGGCTAGACATAATGATTCCTGCCCTACCTCAACGCTCGTGGATTACCATGGGAGTTGAGAAAACAAACGTGGCAGAGCCACATTGAGGAGGGCAGGAACGGTCAAGTTTAACCCAACAACCGTCAGTGGCGAAAGTGCTTCAGCAGTGGCAACGGTAGAGCAAGCCAAACAGGATAAGGAGACTCATGCGGTGTACATCGGGATGGATGTACACAAGGATACGACCACCTATGCGGTAGCTCTGCCAGGCCGGACCAAAGGCCGGTACCGAGGGGAAATAGCCCACACCAGGAAAGCAGTGAACAAGCGGCTTCAACGACTCAGCGAAGAGTTCTTCGGTGAACTGCTGCTGTTCTGCTTGAAACAAAGGATAACTTCGCCCGTTCGGTTAACGTCCTGTAGCAAATGCAAAACGGAAACGATCCCATTTCCCTTCAATAGCGTACCATTGTATCCGTCTACTTTGGCAACAAACCAACATGGCCTAATCAGTTTGACAAACTCCTCAGCCAGGCTCCGACACTGCCAACCTGACGCACCAAAGTTCGATCGAAGCAAGCAAACTCAGTTCGGGGCCTCACCCATGATTCCTCGCAGGGTTGCGTCGCGCTCTTCGGCAGGCATGGCGACCACCCGCTCTACCAGTGCAACGGTCTCCTCGGGAAAGCGAATCTCGGACTCACCCCGCTGCAAGCCGTCGACAATTATGCGTGCCGCCTCATCCGCCGGAACCGCGCTGTCCACATGATAGGCGCTACCGGCGATCATGCGTCCCTCGATAAAGCCCGGATAGATGCCAGTGATAGCCACGGGGCGCTGATCGAGTTCCGCCCGTACACCATCGACCAACATACGCACCCCCGCCTTGCTGGCGTTGTACACATGCCCATAGGGGCTGCCCACATAGGCGCCCAGACTGGCCACCAGGGCAATCTGCCCCCGTCCCTGCGCCAGTAGCTGGGGCATAAATACGGAGAGGAAAATATAGTTGGCCGTCAGATTGGTATCGATCTGAGCGCGGGCAATTCGCCAGTCAAACTGCTCGATCCGCTGCGGCGTGGCCACACCGGCATTAAGCACCAGCAAGTCGATATCCGGGTGTTCCGCCACAATGTCTCGCAGGGTCTGCTCAAGTGCCTCGAATTGCGTCACATCGGCGAAGTACGGCATGATTTTTCCGGTGTCGCCCAGCTCCTCCACAAGCTTCAGAAGCGGCTCCCGTGATCGATTCAGTGCAACCACCTCCGTCCCTTGTGCAACCAGGATGCGGCACAATGCCGAGCCGAGATCACCACCGGCACCGGTAACCAATGCCTTAGTATATACATTCTGCTTTTCCATCATTCCTCCTTCCTCCTTAATGAATTCAATTGACAGCGCGTGTTAAGCCACATCACAGGGCACACCATACTGAAAAAAGTGGGTAACATTCTGCAGCAGACGCAACACCATATCCTGGCGGCACTCCCCCGTTGCGCTGCCGATGTGGGGCAACAAAGTGACATTATCCAGATTGCGCAGGATTTCATTTACCCGGGGTTCAAACTCAAACACATCGAGCCCCGCTGCCCCCAGACCGCCACCTTGCAGCGCGCTCACTAAAGCCTCCTCCTCGATGAGTGCGCCGCGTCCGGCATTGACCATCACCGCACCCGGCTTTACCCAACTCAGTGTCTCGCCATTGATCAGGTGACGGGTTGCCGGCAACAGGGGGCAATGCAGGGAAATGACATCAGCCGTCATCAAGAGGTCTTTAAGCGACTTACAGAAAACCAGGTTATACGCCGCCTCAACCTCCGGTTTGCGGCGCGGTCCGTGGTAACAAACTGACATATTGAATCCGACCGCTCGGCGAGCAACTGCCTCGCCGATCGCTCCCAGCCCGACGATGCCCAGGTTTTTACCGTGCACACGCTGCCCAAAATAGTCGGGGGAAACGAAACCGTTCCAGTCGCCACTACGCAGTAATCGTTCTGTTCGGTAGAGACGTCGGCTCGCTGCCAGGATCAAGGCCCAGGTCAGGTCGGCCGTATCTTCCGCGACCACAGGCGTATTGCTGACCGCGATATCGCGCGCGTATGCTGCTTGCAGGTCGATGCCGTCAACACCGACACCGGCGTTGGCTATCAGCTTGACCGAATCGGGCAATTGTTCGATCAGGCCGGCGTCCACCCGGTCCAGGCTGGTCGTGGCATAGACCGCTGCCCCATCAAAAACGGATAGATCCTCACCCTGGTCATAGGTTCGTACCGTGACCTGGTTGAGTATCGTTTCAACCATCGCACCCGGCAGTGGACGACTGAGCACTAAAACAGGTTGTTTCATACAACTATTTTCCCTCTACGGCAGGGGTTCCCACACCATTCTGAGCTTGATAATGCCAAAGAAACACTGGGCCACTCTGTCGTGTGCTTAACAATTGGTCCCTGTTTACAGATTTGAATAGTCAGTGTACGTTGGGCGTGGATGGTGAGGAAAGAGGCCGAGGCAGCAAGCAAGGTTTAGGTATGGTTTATATGCACGCTACTGCGTGTAGCTATTTAGTGTCTGGCCGAAAATGAGTAAGCAGCTGAAAACACAGCTAAAATTCCCCACGCAGCACGACGAAGTTTTCGTTGTGACAGCCAATACATGAGATAAT
>JAGRIK010000086.1 GCA_020443325.1 Halioglobus sp. | reverse complement strand
GGCGCGGTCGGTTTCGGTCTGCGCTTTCTTGGTGGAATCGTTGTACGCGGCAATACCGGTCAACACATGGTCCATTATCTCCCAGTCCATGATCAGGTTGACGACGTCGAAATCCAGATCGGCGGTGTCATTGGTGGCTGCGAGGGCTTTGCCATCCTGTGGATCGAGCGTAGGACGGAAGCCGAGTTGGTCGACGCCGCTCATCGCCTTGGGATCATCCTTGTTCTGGTCGAGATACTGGTAGATCAACTCTGCACTGAACGTGTCGGTAGCATGCCACACCGTACTGAGTCGGCCGGACTTTGTCTTGTATTCCTGGTCGTCGAATCCGGTCGTAAGGTTCTGGATATCGGGGCCATTGTTCTGGTCGTAGACACCCGCAATCCGGACGCCCAGTGTTCCCTCGATGAGCGGCGCTCCGTAGGCGAGCTGGGTGTTCAGCCCGTTGTTATCGGAACCGGAGAGTTGCACGAAGCCTTCCGCCTCGTCGACATTGGCACGCTTGGTAATAATATTGATGGCCCCGGCCGGCGAGGTGCGCCCCTGCAGCGTGCCCTGCGGGCCGCGCAGAATTTCGATCCGCTCCAGATCGTAAAGTTGCGTAAAGGCCAGGTCGGGCCGCACGATCGCGTCGTTCCAATACGTATCCACGGCGGTGGATGTGCCGGATTCCGGATCCACACTGACGCCGCGCATCGCGATAATGTTGTTGCGCGCATTGGGGCTGGCCAGCGTTAAACCCGCTGTCTGTTGCTGAATCGCGCTGAAGTCAAAAGTCTGGAATTTTTCGAGATCCTGGCCGCTCACCACGTTAACGGTAGCCGCAATATCCTGCACGTTTTCCGCACGTTTCTCCGCGGTGACAATCACCTCCTCCAGCACCGGCTGCGCTATTGCAGAACCTGCAAACGCAGCAACGGCTACGGCAAGGGCAGTTTTATTAAATTCAGTTCGTTTACCAACGCGCATCGGGAGATACCTCTTTTGGTTACAACATTGCGGGCTTACAGTTCACTGCCGACAGACGGGGAACATGGCAGGTGGCGTTCTATTTCGAATTTTTCTGGCCACACAGGCAGTTCGCCCGAAAACGCCAGGACGAAAATAGCTGCACTCATAATGATGCTTTTTCTCCGCCAACCGATAAATGTTCAAAGGGGTCAATTATCGTGGTGAAAATTTTATTGCTGGCGTATCACAATATGCATCGCGCCAGCGCTCCGATGCCTCGACAGCCGATTTCCGTCGCTACACACCAAATCAGGGGGGAGCGTCGACTGTTGCGGTGTCAGGATAATTTACAGATCACCGGCACCTCACTCACCAGTCAGGATCAGGCGACATTCACTAGCGATTGGTAGTTTTTTTTGGCCCCCGCTTGCAAAGTTAGAAGCATTGTCCAGTACGGCACCTAACCTACTCTAAAGCAACCAGTTCTCATTTGCAGCCAAACAATAGCCCCAGCCCGGATATGTCCGACTCACTCCTGAAGCGAAAAATGCCGCAATTATGGCTCGTTATTTGCTTATAAAGCGGTAGACGTCGCCATCACAATAACTAAGACTCAGGAGACTATCGAATGAGAACCCGCAACTCATCGAAAAAATCCCGCTTCCCCGCTGCTCGCACCTCGATATTCCTCGCCACTTTCATCGCAACCTCGCCTTTCACCCGGGCCGCACCTGTCGACTGGCTCAACGATGCAGATGGACTGTGGAATGACGCGAGTCTCTGGAGTTCGAATCCGGCGCTACCCGGTGCCGCTGATGACGTGTCTATTACCAACGTCACCGGCCTCAAAACCGTTACTCACGACACCGGCAGCGATACCATAAAATCGTTGACCACTAACGACAGTGCCCGCGTACTTGTCAATGGTGGCTCCTCGCTGAGAATCAACAGTGGTGGCAACAACGCCGGGATACTGCAGGCAGGTGGCGCCAGCGCCGGCACCCTCACCTTCGCCGGCGGCACTCTTACCAACACCAGTGGCGAACTGCTTGCTGGCAACGACGGCATCATCGAGCTCACTGGTGTGAACGTGGTCGGCGGTGAACTGAACTCCAGCGGCAATGGCAGTTTCCTCGTTTCCTCCAGTAATGCCAACTTCCTCAGGGGTATCTCACTCAATGGCGTGCTGGACATGACCAGCATCAGCAACTCCCGCCAGCGTGTAACGGACAACATGACCCTCGATGGCACCGTTGACCTGAATAAGAACAGCATCCTCAGCTTTGAGGGTAATAACCTGCTCGACGGCAACGGCAGCGTAGTCTTCGGCGGCACAGGCGCTGGCAACCGCCTTGATCTGGATGGCAATGGCACCACGACCGTCGGGTCCGGCATCACGATCCGTGGCGATAACGGCACGATTGGCCAGCAGTTGAATATCGCTGGTACGCAGGTGTTGGTGAATGAAGGCCTAATTTCAGCCGATGTCAGCGGCGGCATCATCGCGATCCGGGAATCTGCTGTCACGAATAACAATGTGCTGGAAGCGCGTAATGGCGGCACGCTTGATCTGCGGTCTCAAGTGGATAATTCAGCCGGTGAGATACGCGCCGACAATGGCGTGGTCGGACTCAGTGGTATGCGCGTCATAGGGGGTGAACTGAGTTCGGCCGGTTCCGGAAATTTCCGCGTCAATTCCAGCGCTGCCAATTTTCTCGAAAATGTCACTGTCACGGGCCTGCTGGACATGGCCACCAACAGCAACACCCGCCAGCGCGTAACCGACAACATGACGCTCGACGGCACTGTACAGATCAACAACAACGGCCTACTCAGTTTTGAGGGAAACAACCTGCTCGACGGTAGTGGCACAGTGATCTTTGGCGATACAGGCCCAGGCAACCGCCTGGACCTGGATGGCAACGGCACCACGACAGTCGGGGCCGGCATCACGATCCGCGGCGAGAATGGCTCGATTGGCAGGCAGCTCAATATCGGTGGCACGCAAGTGTTAGTGAATGAAGGCCTCATCTCGGCTGATGTCAACGGCGGCACAATCAACATCCAGGAATCTGCGGTCACGAATAACAATGTGATGGAGGCGCGCAACGGCGGCACGCTCGACCTTCGCACCGATGTAGACAACTCAGCTGGCGAAATTCTCGCGGATAACAGTGTGGTCAACCTCAATGGCATGCGTGTCGAGGGTGGACAGATGAACTCGACCGGCACCGGGAAGTTTCTCACCACCTCCAGCTTTTCGAATTTTCTTGAGGCGGTCACACTCACTGGCAAGCTCGACATGGCCACCAACATCAACTCCCGACAACGCATCGTCAACGGGCTGACTCTCGACGGCACGATTGATATCAACAATAACGGCATCCTCAGTTTCGAGGGCAACAATTCGCTGGACGGCAATGGCACGGTCATCTTTGGCGCCACAGGGCCAGGCAACCGTTTTGATTTGGACGGCAATGGCACTACCACTCTGGGCTCTGACATCACGATCCGCGGTGAGAACGGCACGATCGGCAACCAGATCAATATCGGCGGCACGCAGACGCTCGTCAATAACGGACTCATCTCGGCCGACGTCAACGGCGGGACGATCACCGTCCTGCAGTCGGAAGTCACCAATAACAACGTGATGGAAGCGCGCAATGGCGCCACCCTTGACCTGCGCATCGGCATCGACAACTCAGCGGGCGAGATACTCGCAGACAACAGCGTGGTCAACCTCACAGGGATGCGTGTCAAGGGCGGGCAGTTAAACTCAACCGGCACCGGGAAATTTCTCAACACTTCCAGCAGTGCCAATTTCCTGGAGGCTGTCGCCCTCACGGGTACGCTGGACATGGCCACCAACGTCAACACGCGACAGCGCATCGTCGACGGCCTGACGCTCGACGGCACCATTGATATCAACAATAACGGCATCCTCAGTTTCGAGGGCAACAATTCGCTGGATGGCAACGGTACAGTGATCTTTGGCGCCTCTGGATCAGGCAATCGCTTAGACCTGGATGGCAATGGCACGACCACACTGGGCTCTGACATCACGATCCGCGGTGAGAACGGCACGATCGGCAATCAAATCAATATCGGGGGTAATCAGACACTGGTCAATAACGGCCTTATCTCGGCCGATGTAACAGGCGGTACCATCACCATCATTGACTCCAAAGTGAACAACAACACTGTGTTGGAGGCACGTAACGGCGCCAACCTGGTTCTGAGAAGTGATATAAACAATGCCGCATCCGCCGAGATTCACGCGGATAACAGTCTCGTTTCGCAAGAGGGTATTCGAGTAACGGGCGGCACAATTACAACCGTGAACGGCGGTACATTCCGGGCAAATACCAGCGCTGCAAATTATCTGGACGCGATTAGCATCGACGGCACGCTCGATATGGCGAGCATCGTCAACAGCCGAGAACGTGTCGTGAATGACATGACGCTAAATGGCACGATCGATCTCAACGGCAACGGCATCCTGAGCTTCGAGGGCAACAACGTACTGGACGGCAACGGCACGGTCATACTGGGTGACACCGGATCAGGTAATCGCGTTGTGCTGGACGGCAATGGCACTACGACTATTGAGTCAGGCATCACGATTCGCGGAGAGAATGGCACTATTGGCGATCAATTCAATATCGGTGGCACACAAACCCTGGTTAACAATGGTCTCGTCTCGGCCGATGTCTCGGGCGGCACGCTAACCATCACCGACTCGGCGGTTGATAACAACAACGTGCTTGAGGCACGCAATGGGGGAACACTGGTCCTCGACAGCAACGTGAACAATTCCGTACCAGGCCAGATTCACGCGGATAACGGCATCGTCATTCAGTCGGGACAGCGCGTCACCGGCGGCACCATCAGCAGCGACAACTCTGGCGTATTCCGAGTCACTTCAAACACGGCGAACTACCTCGATGGGGCAACCGTCACCGGCGATATGGATATGTCCAGCATCGCTAATAGCCGCGAGCGTGTAGTCAATGGGTTGACCCTGGACGGCTTACTCAATCTCAACCTCAATGGTCATCTAAGTTTCGAGGGTAACAATACCCTGGACGGCTCGGGCACCCTGGTACTGGGCGAGACCGGTTCGGGTAACCTGATTACCCTGGAAGGCAATGGCACCACAGTGATCGGCTCGGGGGTCACCATTAGAGGCGAGAATGGCACGATTGGCAATCAAACGTATATCGGTGGGACGCAGGTGCTTGCCAACAACGGCACAATAAACTCCGATGGCGGCGGCACGATCACGCTCACCGAATCCGCAGTCACCAATAACGGCCTGCTGCGCGCGCAAAACGGCATCCTGACGTCGCAAGTACAGGTAAGCGGCACCGGCACAATCCAGGTCGACAGCACTGGAGTGATGAACCTCGCCAATGTCGCGAACACACAGGGCGAACTGAAAATGGGCGCGGCAGGTGCAGCGCTCAACGTCGGCACGCAGAACCTCACAATCAATTCCGATTACACCAACACTGCAGCCGGCACCGGCAACAGCTTTGATCGCCGCGCAGGCGTCAGCGGCGCGGGACAGATCGTCGCCGGCGGCGATGTCGCACAGGCGATTACAGGCAGCGGCGTCACGGACGGGTCAACACCGAATGCGACCCTGACCATTGGCAACATGCGCGTCGGTGCCAACACCTTCAACTACCAGGTTGCCAATACCGGCTCTACCGGCCCCTCGTTGCGCGGGGCAATCCAGACTAACGTCAACGGCGGCAATATCGATGACGCGCGCCTCTCGGGTGCAGGCGTCACCGCCAGCAATTACAATACCGGCGGCCCCGGCAGCGATACCGGCGATCTGGCTGTGGTATTCACGGCGGCTACCGCCGGCGCACTGGCACCACTGGTCGACCAGAAAGTGAATCTGCGCAGTAACTTCGAGAACATCGTCGACCAGCACCTCAATATCGTGCTCGCCGGCGACGCCGCTGCCTACAACGCCGCTGTGGGCGATGCCGGCACACCGGTACAGGTGGCCAACCAGCGTGTTGGCGGCACCAATACGGCGGCTGTGACCGTCACCAATGCCGCACCGGCCGGCAGCTTCAGCGAAGACCTGAATGCCGCAGTCAATGGCATGACGGGCGATGCGAATGGCATTGGCAGCATTGCCGGCCTGCTCGCTGGTGCCAGCAATAACAGCGGTGCTATTTCTGTCGCAGTTGACACCAGCAGTGCAGGTGCCAGAAGCGGAACGGTTACGCTGGATTACGAGACTACCGGTACGGTCAATGGTGTCAGCAACGGTCTGGGAGTCGCCTCTGCAGGCAGCCAGGCAGTCGAGGTAAATGGCAATGTGTACCAGGTGGCGCAGGTCTCTGCCCCGCTGCCCGCCACGATCGAACTGGGTAATTTCCGCGCTGGCTCTGGCCCGCAATCGGCACCGGGAATCAACATCACCAACACGGACATCGCGCCCTCCGGGTTCCAGGAAGGACTGGACGCTGTCATCGGCACCGTCACCGGGCAGGCCACCGGCAGCGGATTCAGCAACGCTGCAGCCGGCAACAGTGGCACTATCAATGTCGGGCTGTCCGCGATCAACGCCGGGCTGAACACCGGCACGGTTGACGTGCAATTCAACTCCAACGGCATCACAACAAGCGGCTCAAACGGACTGGGCGATCTCGCGCTGGGCGGCCCCGAGACGATTACGATCAATGGTACGGGCTGGCGCCTGGCGGAAGCCAACCTGCAGCCGGCCACGATCAACTTCGGCAACGTGCTCATCGGCAGTGCACAGGCGCAATTCCTGGACATCCAGAATATCGCAGCCAACGATGGCTTCAGCGAGCGACTCGACGCGATATTCAAGGCGGGCGGCACCACTGGCGATGCTACTAACAACGGTGGCTCAATCGATCTCCTCGCGGCGGGTAGTTCCAACAACAGCGCAATGGCAGTGGGTATCGACACCTCAAGCATTGGCAGCAAGACAGGCCAGGTAGTGGTCGCCTTCAATTCCAATGGCTCAGGCACCAGCGAACTCGGCATCACCGGACTGCCGGATCAAGCGATCGGCGTACTGGCCAACGTCGAGGCCAATGTCGGCACACTGGCGCAACCGGGCCCGGTTACGCCGAACCCGGTTGACTTCGGCAAGGTGCGTATCGATTCCGCGCCGGTCGGTCCCGTCGACCTGTCGATCACGAACAATGCGGTTGTCGGCGAAGGTCTGAACGCGGCGATTTCCACACTCGACAGTGGCTTTGCGGCCAATGGCGCTTTTGCCAGCCTCGCTGCGGGGGCGACCGATAACAGTTCGCTCCAGGTGCAGTTTACCGGTACCGATACCGCGGGCGCGCACACCGGTACAGCGACTGTTGAGCTGGTTTCCGACGGCAGCTTCAACGGCGGTCAAACCACCAACCTGCCCTCGCAAACTGTCGATATGAGTGCCGAGGTGTATCGCCTTGCCAACGCGCTGTTGAACACAACCAGCGTTGACGTGGTCGCCCGGGTCGGCGATGCCGTCTCTGCCGACCAGGCCGTATCGATCAGCAACGCCTCGCCCGACATCTACACGGAAGGCCTGAAGGTGAATATCGCGGGCAGCACCGGCAATGCGCAGGGCAACGGCGGCAGCATCGCCAACCTTGCCGCACAGGGCACCGACAACTCCTCGATCAAGGTGGGCCTGGCCTCGACCGCGACTGCCGGTGTGACCAGTGACAGCGTGAACTTCGACTTCATTTCCACCGGTGCCGGCACGACCGGTGCCGCGGATGTGGCAGCGCAGGTCGCCAGCGGCAGCGTTACGGTGAACGGTAAGGTCTATGCACCGGCCATCGGGCAACTCAATACGCCCACGGTCGACTTTGGTATTGTGCGCGTTGGCGATGTCGTCGGCCCGCTTAATATCAATGTGAAAAACGCTGCCAACACAGTGGCATTGAACGATACGCTGCGCGCCAACCTGAGCGGCGTTGGCAGCGCGTTCACCGCCGATTCAACCGTGGGCAACATTGCCTCCGGCAACAACGGCAATCTCGCCGTCGGCCTGAACACCGGTACCGCCGGCATCTACAACCAGACCGGCACCGTGAGTTTCCTCAGCCAGAACCCGGATATGGCGGATGTATCAGCGGGCAGCGATGGCACTGTCCAGGTCAGCGCCCAGGTAAACAACCTCGCCAATGCCCATTTTGACCTGCTGTCCTCCTTCGGCACCCTCTCGCAGAGCGGAGACAATTACCTGCTGGATCTTGGCAATATCCTGCTGGGTGATTCCAGGTCGAGCATGCTGCAACTGGAGAACGATATATTTGGCCCCGCCGACTTCCTGATGGGCTCATTTGACCTCACAGCAATCGACGACTTCCTGTTCACCGGGTGGGATCCCTTCAGCGGCCTTGCTGCAGGTGACGCGTTCGGTGGCCTGAATATCGATTTCACCGCGATAGGACTCGGCCTGTTCGAGGACACGGTCGCGTTCAATGGCTTTGGCTATAACGACTCTGACCCCAATGGCCTGGCGCAATCGCGCAACCTGCTGGTGCGAATCAATGTGATCGATGGGAACAGCGTGCCCGCGCCGGGGACCGTGTTGCTGGTATTGCTGGGCCTGCTGGCAATGCGCCAGCAGTTACGCGCCCGGAAAGCCTGAGCACAGGTTCATAGACTTAAAAGCGACACGGTACGTGATGCCGTGTCGCCTTTCCCTCACCTATAGCGCGTCCGCCAGCGATAGTGCGTCGCGCACCTCACGCTTGACGAACTTGCCGTTGGCGTTGCGCGGCAACGGAGCGTCTACCAACCAGATGTAGCGCGGAATCTTGTAGGAGGCCATTTTCTCCTTCAGGGTAGCGCGCAACTGCTCGACATCAACAGTGGCCCCTGCCTTGGGATAAATCGCCGCGGCAACTTCCTCACCAAGACGCTCGTCCTCCACACCAAACACCACGCATTCGGCGACGGCATCCTGATCGAAGATGGCGCTCTCCACTTCGGCGCAATAGACGTTCTCGCCGCCGCGCAGCACCATCTCCTTGGCCCTGTCCACCAGGTGAATGAACTCGTCCTCATCCATATAGGCGATGTCACCCGTGTGCAGCCAGCCATCGGTGATCGTGTCTGCGGTGGCCTCGGGGCGATTGAGATACCCCTTGATCACGCAGGCACCCCGGACCCACAGTTCGCCCGTCTCACCCGTGGGGACCGCATTGCCCTGGCCATCCACACACTTCGCCTCAAATGTAGGCATCGCCCGGCCGACACTCGTGGGCCTGTCCACCAGGTAGACACCGGACACGGCGGAGATAATCCCGCAGGTCTCAGTCATGCCATAACCGGCGCTGGGCGCGGCATTTTTCATACTCTCATTCATTTTACGGGTGAGGTCGGGCTGCACTGCCGCACCACCGCCGCCCATGCTTTTCAGGCTGGAGGTATCGCGGGTGGCAAAGTCCGGGTGCAGCATCATCTCGCGTGACATCATGGGCACGGCGCTGAACGTCGTGACCTTTTCCTCCTCGACAATGCGCAGTGCTTCACCCGCATCCCACTTGTACATGTGGATCACCTTGCCGCCGGTAGCGGCAATACCCTGCGCCACACAGTTGTTGCCGGTAACGTGAAACAAGGGGGTTGCCACCAGCGCGACATTGATCTGGTCGGGCGCCAGCGCGCCCTTGGATTTCAACCCTGCTTTGTTAAGTGCATCGCGCTGCACAGCCTGGCCGAACCCGATATTCATCAGGTTTGACACACAGCCGCGGTGCGTCAGCTGTGCACCTTTGGGGGTGCCTGTCGTACCGGACGTGTAGAAAATACAGGCGTCGTCGTCCGGATCGATAGTGACATCCGGCATCGCGGGCTCGCTGTTCACGAGTTCTGCCCAATCCACCACGTTCTCGGGCAGGTCTCCCTCCAACCGGACACCCACAACCTTCATTTCGGGGAAATCGTCACGAATTTCCAGGAATTGTGCGATGCGCTCGCGATCAGCGATCAGCACTTTGGGCGTTGAATCATTCAGGGCGAACTTCATTTCCTGCGTCACCCACCACGCATTCATCCCGACGACGACGGCCCCCATGGACACCACCGCCCAATAGGCCAGCATCCACTCCGGATAGTTGCGCATTGCGATGGCTACCCTGTCACCCGGCTGCACACCCTGCTCAGACAGCCAGTGTGCAATGGAGGCCGTCAGTTGGTGCGAGCGGGTGTACGTGTGGCGCTCATCCTGGTAAATCAGGTATTCCCTGTCCTCATAGGCCGCCGTGCCCAACCAGATATCACGCAGGGAAGCCGGTGCGTGCTTGTAGACGCGCATCGGCGAGCCGCGTACCTGTAGGGTCTCAATTTCAAACAACTGCCCGGGGGCCGTCAATTCAGACCAGGTCGCTTTAAGTTCCTCGTACATGCCCACACCTCGCAAAGAATAATATTATAGTCTGCGCAGGATAACGGCGCGGGCGCACTACCTCAAGACAAGTTGCTCCTGTTAAGTGAATTGACACCTCCAATAACGCAATAACCGCCCGCGAGGACCTATGACAGTCACAGGAAAAACCGAATCCAGCATCGATTTTGCCAGTGTGGACACCTGGTACGGGGAAACAGACGTACTCATCGCGGGTGGCGGCGGGGCCGGTATCAGCGCCGCCATCGAGGCTGCCGACGCCGGCGCCAGGGTCACCGTACTCGAGGCTGCAAGCGACGCCGGAGGCTCCACGGCCATGGCCGGCGGCCTCATTTACATGGGCGGAGGCACACCCACCCAGCTCGCCTGTGGATTCGAGGACGACATTGAGGAGATGTACAAATACCTGATGCAGGCATCGGGACCCAATGCCGACCCCGCGAAAGTGCGCCTGTATTGCGACCGTACGCTGGAGCACTACGACTGGCTGACCCGCCAGGGCGTCGTGTTCAAACCCGAGTACTACCCCCACAAGCACACCAACACGCCCAATGAGGCCGCGCTGATGATAACCGGGAACGAGGAAGCCTGGCCCTACAGCGAACACGCCAAAGCCGCGCCTCGCGGGCACAAGCCGCGGATAAAAGGCGATCACGGGGGGATTCCGCTGATGGAGAACCTGGTGCGCAGCGCACGGGAAAAAGGCGTCACAATCCTCTGTGAGGCGCGGGCGCTCGCCGTCATCAAACGCGACGATGAAGTGGTGGGCATAGCCGCCCGCATCAATATGCAGACGCGCTATTTTCGCGCACAGCGTGGCGTGGTGCTCGCGGGTGGCGGTTTCATTATGAACCGGG
>JAGRIK010000085.1 GCA_020443325.1 Halioglobus sp. | reverse complement strand
GTCAGGTCGATCTGTGCCTCATCGGCGTCTGGTTTTCGGTTTCTTTTGCGCATCAATGTAGCTCTATCAGTGATCCGTGGTCAGGTTGTCCCGCAAGAGCTCGCCCTCGCGCTGGGCAATCCGGGTGACATAGGTATTGGCGAACACGCCAGACAGAGCCGCGACCATTCCTGCCATGGTGGGTATCGTGGCCCGCTGGACACCGCCGGCCATGGACTTGGCATCTCCACCACCTGTTACCGCCATGATATTGAACACTTCAATCATGCCCCACACCGTTCCCAGCAGACCGAGCAACGGGCACAAGGCCACCAGTGTCTTGATCATCGGCAGGGACTGGTTGATCCGTAGGCGCGCCTGGGATATCAGCATGTTGCGAATCTGGCTCGCTTCCCAGGATTTTCTCTCCGAGCGGCCTTCCCACTGGGAGATTATATTTGCGACGTCTTTCTTCCAGGCAAGCTTCAGGTACCACACTCGCTCGAAGATCAGTGTCCACATAACGAACAGCAGGGCAGCAATTAGCCACAAGACCTCGCCACCCTTTTCCATGAAAGCGAGCAGTACTTCCATCACACCGTCCATATCAAGACCTCAAGTTAGCTTCGGTGTGCTCCGCAACCATGCCGGTCGTCTGCTCGTCCAGGATGTGAATGATCCTCTGGGCTCGACCATTCACGATGGTGTACATCAGAACTGTCGGGATCGCCACCAAGAGACCGAGCACGGTAGTGATCAAGGCGCTGGAAATACCGCCGGCCATGGCTTTGGGGTCACCCGCGCCGAAGATGGTGATGGCCTGGAAGGTCAGGATCATACCCGTCACCGTACCGAGCAGCCCCATTAGCGGAGCAATGGCTGCGATAATCTTGAGCAGGGTAAGGCCACTCTCCAGCCGTGGAGTTTCCTTCAACACACCCTCGGACAGCTTCAACTCCAGTGTCTCCGTATCCATATTGGGGTTGTCTTCGTGTATCTTCAGCACACGGCCCAGCGGGTTGTTTTCGTTGGCCTTTTCTGACTTGAGCTGCGCGCTCACCTTGCTGCCCACTGCCGCCAGGTAGCCAAAGCGGATGATAGCTAACAAAAAGGCAAAAACACCCAACGCACTGATTGCGTAGCCGACATAACCACCCTGGTGCCAGCGTTCTACCAGGTTCGGCGTATCAATGATGGCCGCCAGGTAGGAACCACCGGAGGGCCCGGTAGGATCCACACCGAACGGATTCAGGCCGCCCGATGCACTGGCCAGGTCGGCGGCCCAACCGTTGTAGGGACCACTCGGCTGGCGCGGCAGCTCACTGAGGTGGTTATTCTGGTAACTGAGATAGTTGCCATCGGTATCAACGATGTTGAAAGCGCCCACGCGCAGGACTTCTCGCTCAACCAATTCCCCTGCCGGAGAGGAAACACCTGCGGAGAAAGTGGTTACCACCCCGGTCTCACGGATTTCGCGCAACAGCTCGAACCACACTTGCTCGATTTCCTCGATACTCGGGAGAGCGTCGGAGTTGCTCATCTTGTCCACGAGTTCACGCAGGAAGACTTCCCGGCCGGGGTACTGGGCCGAGGCCAGCGACACCTCAAAGTTGGACGCCAGGTCTCCGGCAGCGGAAGTCAGGTGACCAAACAGCTCGGTCAGGGTGCCGAGCTTCTCTTTCAGTACCTCGCGTTTGGCAGCAATCAGCCGCTCGTTTTCCTCGAAGGTATTTTCAAGTTCGGTGGAGAGCGCTTCCTGCCGAGCACGCTCGGCTTCCGCCCGTTTCAGTTCGCTCGCCTGGTTGGCCTTGTCATTGGCAAAGCGTTGTTCCCGCTGCCGATTTTCCGCGGCTTCGGTCGCCTGGCCCTGCTTGACAAAACCCAGCAGCTCATCCAAAGACTTGGCCTGTTGCGCAAGGGCAGACCCCGCTGACATTGACAGTGAAGCACAAAGTGCGAGAGCAACACCTTTTACATATTTAACGCTCATCAGTTAGCCTCCGGTGCTGCTATCGGCATTTTCAACAACTCCATCGATGCCTGCTTCTTCGAGATTCGAATACCCTCGCGAATGGCAGAATTATATTCACCTGCAGGCAGTTCCACCCAGGTTCTGTTCGCATTATCCCAGGCACCAGACTGAGCACCATCGGTTGTCTGGTAGGCAAGCGCGATGCGACCCAATCGCAGAAAGTCTACCTCCCGCTGTGTGCCACCGATATCAATGGTTCCCCGGTAGGTATCCATGCCGCGGCCGTACTGGAGCTCGATATTGTACGCTTCAAGTACCGCGCGAAACTTCTCTGCCACGCTCACGTCCGCACGATCGAGGCTGCTGCGCAAGCCCTCCACGCGCTTCAGGCGCTCTTGTTCTTCGAATGGCACATCCAACTGGATAAACTGCTCAAGACCGTCGAGCATACGGACGACCAACGGGGTCATCTGCCGGGCAATGACCGTCGAGTTGTCTATGTTTTTGTCAATAGCAGCGATACTCGCGACCTGCCTGTCTATCTGCCGCTGCAGTCGCTCGTTGTAGACCTTGAGACCATCAACCTGTTTGGTCACCGTCTTGTAGTCAGACAGCAAGTCACGGGTTTCATCCGCCAGCTTATCTATCTTCGCCTGTGAGCTGCGCGCGGCGTCATTCTTGGACTTGCCCACCGCGAGGATGGAGTCCAGTGTACTGGCTTGCACGGCTGCCACAGAGACCCCGAGGGTGCCTGAGACTACCAGTGCAGCGATCAATACTTCTTTTAATCGATGCATAGTCATGGGAATAGCGCTTCCTATAATCCAACAGAGTGATTCAAGGCTACAAATTAGACCAGATTCGTACTTATCTATAGTGCAGAATCTGATGTCGGTAAACCGAGGATGCAAATTTAAACTAAGTGCGGGCAGGTTTTCAATCAATGGACGAATACATTTAGGGTATCAATGTGTTGTGGGTATTTTGGTTACACTTTTTATTACAGAAACATTTCGCAGTAACACTTGTTTCCGAAAACAATCGTGGTTAGTGGGTCAAACGCTCATAGCAGACAAAACTGTAGTCGTAAGTGTTGGGGGGCTCTGCCGCGCGGTACTCCCGCGTGATTTCCCGCCATAAATCCCACTCGATGTCACAGAGCACCGCATCGCCCTCGACACTGGCGTGAACCTCGGTAATGTATAAGCGGTCGGCCACTGGCAAGGCTGCCGCATAAATCTCGGCGCCGCCCATCACCATCACTTCCCCGGCACCATCGCGCTCGGCGACCTCCTTTGCCAGCGCCAGCGCTGCATCCAGGGAGCCCACCACCTCCACTCCTTCAGCGCGATACGCCGCATTGCGCGAAATGACGATATTGGTGCGCCCAGGCAGGGGTTTACCGATGGACTCATAGGTCTTGCGCCCCATCACAATCGGCTTGCCCATCGTGATGCGCTTGAAATGCTGCATATCCTCGGGGAGCTTCCACGGCAGCGCGTTGTCCCTGCCGATAACACCGTTATCGGCAACGGCAACAATAATCGCCACATTCGTCACGTGCGGCAGCCTGCGCTCAAACCGCTACCGGTGCGGAGATATGGGCATGCGGGTGGTAGTCCAGCAGCTCGAAATCTTCGAAACAGTAGTCGTAAATAGTGTCCGGCCGGCGCACGATATTGAGACGCGGCAGCGGCCGTGGCTCGCGGCTCAACTGCTCCGCTACCTGTTCGAGGTGATTGCTGTAGATGTGGGAGTCACCCGTGCAGATGATAATTTCCCCGGGCTCGAGATCACATTGCTGCGCCAGCATCATGGTCAGGAGTGCCAGGCTCGCCGTGTTGTAGGGCAGCCCCAGAAAGGAATCGCTGGAGCGGATCATCAACTGGGCTGAAAGCCTGCCCTCCGCCACGTAAAACTGGTACAGCAGGTGACAGGGCGGCAGTGCCATGCGGCCCGCCCTGACATTCTCCTGCGGACTCATGCGTTCATCCGGAAGGTACTCCACATTCCAGGCGTGGAACAGGATGCGCCGGCTGTCCGGGTTATTGCGCAGGCAATCGATAACGTAGTCAATCTGGTTGATCGTCCCGCCGTCCCGGGCGGGCCAGGCGGTCCACTGCGCGCCGTATATCGGCCCCAGCTCGCCCTCTTCCGTGGCCCATTCATCCCAGATGGATACCCCATTTTCCTTCAGCCACCGGGTGTTGGTATCTCCCCGAAGAAACCAGAGCAATTCGTTCACAATACTTTTCAAATGCAGTTTCTTGGTGGTCAACAGCGGGAAGCCGTCCGCCAGGTTATGGCGGTACTGACGCCCGAAAACGGACAGGGTTCCAGTGCCAGTGCGGTCGCCCTTGCGCACGCCGTTATCGAGAATATCCTGCAACAGATCGAGGTATTGCTTCATTTGGCACCTTTGTTCCGGACCGACTCAACGCCACCGGCCTTGCGGTAGGCAGATACAATCAGGTAAATCCCCAGGGCAATCATAGGTAACGAGAGCAGCTGTCCCCGGGTCACCCAACCGAGCGCCTGGAAACCGATGTTTTGATCCGGTTCGCGGAAAAACTCTGCGACAAAGCGCAGGCAGCCGTAGCCGAGTGCAAAAACGCCTGCGACGGACCAGACCGGTCTCTCGCGTGACGAGAACCAGATCATGATGACGAACAGCAATACACCCTCCAGCGCGAACTGGTACAACTGGGAAGGATGGCGGGCGAGTTGTAACGGATCATTCGGAAACACCATCGCCCACGGGACATCCGTGGCCCGACCCCACAACTCCTGGCCGATAAAATTGCCCAGCCGACCGAGCGCCAGGCCAACCGGTACCAGAGGTGCGACAAAATCCATCAACGCCCCGAATACAATCTTGTGGCGCCGCGCAAATAACCACATCGCAAACAGTACACCCAGGAAGCCGCCGTGAAATGACATGCCGCCCTGCCAGACCCGGAGCAACCAACTCGGGTCCTGCGCCAGCTTGTCGCCGCCGTAGAAAATCGCGTAGCCAATCCTGCCACCGAACACCACCCCCAGCGCGGCGTAGAAGATCAAGTCATCCACCTGCTCCCGCTTCACCACAGACCACGGACGCCGTGTACGGCGCGCGGCCAACCACCACGCAAACGCGAGGCCGGTCAGGTACGTGAGGCCGTACCAGTGAACCTTCAACGGCCCCAGGGAGAGGGCGACCGGGTCTATTTCGGGATAAGGCAGCATGTTGATTCAGTAAAAATCCAATGAATGGTCAACCAGAAGCGGCCAACCGGAGTAACGGGGCTGGAAAACCCGTATTATTGTCCAGCGCGTGATGATTCACAATTCTTTCCCCCTAACGCCGGTTGCAATTTATGTGTCTGCTAGTTTTCGCCCACCAGGTTTCGCGTGATTTCCCGCTGCTGATTGCCGCCAACCGCGACGAGTTTCATGCCAGGGCCACCGCAGAATCCGGTTTCTGGGCCGAGGTTCCCGATCTTCTGGCGGGCAGAGACCTCGAACAGGGCGGCACCTGGATGGGCGTTACACGCGGAGGCCGTTTTGCCGCGGTCACCAACTACCGCGACCCGGCCCGCACTGCCGCTGCACCCCGCTCACGCGGCGAACTGCCGCTGGCCTATTTGACGGGCACCCGGGACCCGCAGTCCTATCTCGACGAACTGGCACAGCGCGCGCACGACTACGCGGGCTTCAATCTGCTGGTGGGCGACGGCAGCCACCTGTGGTATTTCACCAACAGCGATGCACTTGAACCCCGATGCCTGCCTCCCGGTATCTATGGATTGAGCAACGCCAGGCTGGACACGCCCTGGCCGAAGGTGGCCCTGGGCAAGGCTCGACTGAAGACACTACTCGAAACCGGCCCGATTTCGCACGACGCGCTGGCCGCGGTCGTCAAAGACAGGGAACTGGCGGACCCGCGCGACCTGAAAGCCCTGCAACTGGAGGGCTCGATGGAACCAATTCTGTCCGCCCAGTTTATTGTCACAGAGGGCTACGGCACACGCTCCAGCACCACGCTGAGCATCGATGCCGGGGGGGCCACCTCCTGGAGGGAACAGAGTTTTGACAATCGGGGCGCGTTGCGCTCGGAGCAACTACTGGAGTTCCAACAAGACGCGACCTGACTCCGCCCCAGCTACGCGACCGGGTTGTGGATAAACTTCTCCATACCGTGCTCGGCAAGGAACTGTTCGAGTCGCTCGTTGACCTCAAAGGCGCAGTCCAGCCCCATCACTTGCTTCAGCAGAGTGCGCGCCTCGCTGCGACGCAGGTTGAGCAGTGCTTTCTTCACCTTGAGCAGGCTGGTCGCGTTCATAGACAGCACGTTGTATCCCATCGCCAGCAGCAACACGGCACCGCCGGGGTCGCCCGCCAGTTCACCACAGATACTGAGCGGGACACCCTCGGCCTGGCTGGCCGTGGCGACGTAGGCAAGCGCCTGCAACACGGCCGGGTGGAGCGAATGATACAGATGCGCCACGCGGGCATTGTTGCGATCCACCGCCAGCAGGTATTGCGTCAGGTCGTTGCTGCCCACCGAAATAAAGTCAACCCGCCTGGCCAGGGTCCGGGCCTGGTAGACCGCCGCAGGCACCTCGATCATCACGCCGATCGGCGGTAAATCCCCCTTTAACCCATCCTGGCGAAGTTCGCGGTGACTGCGGTGGATCAAGCTCAGCGCCTCATCCACCTCGGAGGTATTGCACACCATCGGCAACATGATACGGAGGTTTCCAAGGCCCTCATTGGCCTTCAGCATCGCCCGCACCTGGGCCAGGAATATTTCCGGGTGGTCCAGCGTTACACGGATACCACGCCAGCCCAGGAAGGGGTTCTCCTCCTCGATAGGGAAATAGGGCAGCGCTTTGTCGCCGCCGATATCCAGGGTGCGCATGGTTACCGGCTTGGGCGCAAAGGCCTCCAACTGCTCACGATAAATCTGGCGCTGCTCCTCCTCGCTGGGAAATCGGTCCCGGAGCAGGAACGGCACTTCCGTGCGGTACAGGCCAACGCCCTCCGCGCCCTGGCCCAGCGAACGGGTGACATCCACCATCAAGCCGGTATTGACCCACAGCGGCATACGGTGGCCGTCCAGCGTGATACAGGGCTCGTCGCGCAGGGATTCCAGATCCCGCGAGAGGGCCATATCCTCATCGAGCACCTGCTGGAAACGCCGTTTAATCCGGGGCAACGGGTTGATGTGCACGGTGCCGTTGTAGCCATCAATAATGACTTCGCGGCCCTGCAACTTGGCATAGGGCAGATCGACCGCCCCCATCACTGTCGGCACGCCCATCGCGCGGGCGAGAATGGCGACGTGGGAATTACCGGAGCCGCGCACGGAGATCAGGCCCGCCAGCTTCTCGCGCGGAATTTCGCCGAGCGAGGTCGCTGTCAACTCCTCGCCCACCAGAATCGCGTTGTCGGGGTAAACGCGCGGTTCCGGGTTCGCCTCCTGCAGGTAGGCGAGAACGCGAGTGCCCAGATCGCGCACATCCACGGCGCGCTCTTTCAGGTAACTGTGTTCCATGCGCTCAAAGTGGCGAATATGCTCGATCATCACCTGGCTCAGCGCGCCCTGCGCCCACTCCCCGGCTTTTATCAGCCCGACCACCTCTGCACCGATAGTGGAATCGTCCAGGATGCTGACGTAGACATCAAACAGCGCGTGGTCCTCGGGACTCAACTCCGCACCCAGGTTATCCGCCACCTGCTGGATATCCTGCTGAACACTCTGCAGCGCCTCCCGAAAGGCCCGGACTTCCTTGCGCTTGTCTGTGGCCGCGCGCGGCTGCACCGCGTAGAGATCCGCGCCCGGTGATACCACCACCACGGTTCCGATAGCCACGCCAGGAGCGCCTGGGACACCGGTAATCTTGGCGGGGGCAGTGCCCGTCAACGCCTGGTTCACCAGCACACCCGTCACCTGGGCATGGGCGATCACGCCGGCAAGCTGCGCTGACAGTGTCACCAGGAAGGCTTCATCACTCTCGTCGAAGCGGCGGGATTCGGCCTGCTGCACCACCAGCACACCGAGGACTCCGCGCTGGTGAATGATGGGCACGCCCAAAAATGAGTGGAACTCCTCCTCCCCGAGACCGGGCAGCAGGCGGAACCTGGGGTGGTTTTCGGCATCTTCCAGATTGACCGGCTCACCCCGTTCGGCCACCAGGCCTACGAGGCCATCACTGGCGGCAAGACTGGCTACACCCACCATCTCCGGATTCAGCCCCTGGGTCGCCTGGAATACATAACGCCCACTGCTCGCATCGCGCAGGAAGACACTGCACACCTGCGTGTTCATCGCGGCCCGCACGCGACTGACAATAATCTGCAAGGCCTCATCCAGGCCGCCTGCGGCATTTACCTCCTGAACAATCTGGCGCAGGGTTTCGAGCATTGCGATTTACCTACCCCCGTATTTGTCAGTGTGGCGTCCCAGCGGCAGGATCAGCTCTTTCATCGCCTTGCGGTACACCTCGCGCTTGAACGAAATGACCTGGTTCAGCGGATACCAGTAGCTCACCCACTGCCAGTGATCGAACTCGGGCTTGTCGTTCAAGTCCAGTTGCACGGCGGTGTCCGCCTCCAGCAGTCGCAGCAGAAACCATTTCTGCTTTTGCCCGATACACAGCGGTTTTTGACCCTCACGAACATACCGTGCAGGCAATCGGTAGCGCAGCCACCCCTTGGTGGACCCCAGCACTTCCACGGCAGTCGGCGCCAGGCCAACCTCCTCGTACAGTTCCCGGTACAGCGCCTCTGTCGGGGATTCTCCCGCACTGATGCCGCCCTGCGGGAACTGCCAGGCATCGCGGCCACCGACGCGACGCGCCCACAGCAACTGGCCGTGCTCGTTGGTCAGCATAATTCCCACGTTGGGCCGAAAGCCGTCAGAATCTATCACGTTACTCAGTTCATCCTTTATTATCGCCGGCCATTGTTCCACAAATTGCGGGTCCAGAGAAATTTACTATAACTGACTCCGCCGCTATGCTGGCCACCGGCTTTCTGAGGCACCACTCGTGACACTGGCAATTTTTGACCTGGACAACACTCTTATCGGCGGCGATAGCGACCACTTGTGGGGCCAGTTCGTCTGTGAACAGCAACTGGTCGACGGCGCAGATTTCGCGCTGCGCAGCGACCAGTTCTACGCCGATTACCAATCCGGCGACCTGGACATCGACGCCTACCTGCGCTTCGTGCTCAGCTCCCTCAAGGGCCATCCCGCTCAGCAACTGGCCGCATGGCACAACGCCTTCATGGAGAGCAAGATCAAGCCCATCCTGCTACCCAAGGCAACAGAACTCCTCGCCGACCACCAGAATCGCGGCCACGAATTGCTCATTATCACGGCTACGAACCGCTTTATCACTGCCCCAATTGCGGCGGCGCTGGGCGTGGACAACCTGATCGCCTGCGAAGCTGAAATCGTGGACGGCCTCTACACCGGCGCGCCCACGGGCACGCCATCGTTCAAGGGGGGCAAGGTGACCCGTCTATACGAATGGCTCGAAACTCACGACTGCGACCTCGATGGCGCGTGGTTTTACAGCGACTCGCACAATGACCTGCCGCTACTGGAGCGGGTGGACAATCCGGTGGCGGTTGATCCGGACGATACGTTGCGCGAACGGGCGGTTGAGCTTGGCTGGCCGGTGATTTCGCTGCGGTGAGCTTTGACTACCTGATATTGAAATTTGGGATCAGTTTACAAGCATGCTATTCGGCAAACCCATAAACTTCTCGTAGGTGTAGGGCCCGAGCCGTGGCTCTGATTCGCCGCGCCACAGGTTGTGTGATGTCACCACAGGAAACGCAAAAGCGCCATCCATGGCAGCTCGAGCTCGGCCATCCATGGCCT
>JAGRIK010000012.1 GCA_020443325.1 Halioglobus sp. | reverse complement strand
CCGTCGCGCTTCATCCCGGCACTGTGCAGTCACCGCTTTCCTCACCCTTTATTACATCGGGCTACAGGCACATTGTGCATACACCGCCTGAGTGTGCGGAGGCACTCTTGCGGGTGCTCGGCTCGCTGGCGCCGCAGTCCTCCGGCAGATTCTACGATTGGCAGGGTAAGACAATCCCCTGGTGAGGTTGGCGGTAGACTCTGGTGAGGCGGTGTAGCGCGAACTTGATCCTTGTTGGTAGAGACAGGCTGGCAGCGGAGAAAAGCTATGCATAAAACCAGGCAAGCTTACTGTCGGGGTGATGACGACAAGGAGAGTTTGGATGTCAGCCTGCGAGGGCAGGCGCTGCGTCGCGCCGTCCAGGCAGAGTTGCCAAAGACCCTGACGCCCTATGAATGGGAACAGTGGTATGCGGAGCACGGTGTACCAAGAGCCCATCTCCAGGCAGTAACGAAGCCCAGGAAACGCTGGTGGCACTGGAGCTGGTTTGGAGCCTGCGGGAAGGACTCCTGATGAGGCGGAAAAAAAATCTGTGAACCGGGAGACGCCCGGCTGCGTAAACAGTTCAAACAAACTCAAAAGACGGAGTAATGGCTATGAAACAGTTTCTCTCTGATACCTGGTCAGCAGTGATGGACAATCGTCGCAATCCTCTGCGGCATCTCGACCTGGCGTCACAACATTATTTTATGCAGGTGCTGGGTTGGATGTGGAGCATGGTATTCAGCTTGTCATTCCTTTCGATCTATAACTTCGGAGTAGTCTGGATGGCACACGTGCTGGTCTTCGGCGGGGCCGCCTTCACAGTGGCCGTGTTCAGGGAAAGCGAAAAGCAACTGGCTGCGATCAGGGCGGCAACGGACGAGCTGAGCCAGTCATCGCGCTGTGTCTGGAAGCTGGACAGCGAGGCGTAATGCGCCAGCGCAACCGTGACAGTAACCTGAATCATTACACACTGAGGAGTCCCCATGCAGTACCAGGCGCCTATTAACGACTTGAAGTTTCTTCTTTTTGACGTGTTGCAGGCTGAGGAGTTGCAACACCTTGAACCCTACGTGGAAGCAACGCCCGATGTTATGTTGGCCATCATGGAGGAAATGGGCAGGTTCGCAGCCGAGGTGCTTCAGCCCACTAATAAAGTCGGTGATGAGCAGGGTTGTACGTATGATCCAGAAAAACACGAGGTCATCACACCGGACGGGTTCAGGGACGCTTACCAGCAGTTTGTCCAGGCGGGTTGGTCAGGGCTTGATGCCCCCGTCCAATTCGGTGGCCAGGGGTTGCCCCATGTGTTGAAGTTTGTCGTCGATGAAATGGTGTGTTCCACCAACATGTCCCTGGGGATGTACCCGGGGTTGAGCCATGGGGCGATCAGTGCACTGTTCAGCCACGGTTCGGCAGAACTGCAGGAGACGTTCCTTCCGAAACTTATCAGTGGTGAGTGGACGGGAACGATGTGCCTCACCGAACCCCAGTGTGGCACCGACCTGGGATTGATACGCACCCGAGCGATGCCGGACGATGACGGGACCTACAGGATCGAAGGGACGAAAATCTGGATCACCGGAGGCGAGCACGACCTGTCCGGGAACATTGTGCATCTGGTGCTGGCAAAATTGCCTGGCGCGCCGGACACGACGAAAGGTATCTCCCTGTTCGTAGTACCCAAGTTTCTTCCTGAGGGTGGTGAGCGCAACGCGGTGTTCTGCGGTGGCCTGGAGCACAAGATGGGTATCAAGGGCTCAGCCACCTGCGTTATGAATTTCGAGGGTGCCCGCGGCTGGCTGGTGGGCGAGGAGAATGACGGTATGCGGGCCATGTTTACGATGATGAACGAAGCCAGGCTGATGGTGGGAATGCAGGGGCTGGGCCTCGCCGAGATGGCTTACCAGGAGAGCCTGGCGTTTGCCCAGGAGC
This sequence comes from Halioglobus sp., assembly GCA_020443325.1. Taxonomy (GTDB): domain Bacteria; phylum Pseudomonadota; class Gammaproteobacteria; order Pseudomonadales; family Halieaceae; genus Marimicrobium. The sequence continues at coordinate 25,602 of JAGRIK010000012.1, read as the reverse complement.
GTCTCCAGAGCCGCTCACCCGCCGGTCCCAAAAATGACAGTGGCCCCGCAGACCCGATTATCGTGCATCCCGATGTCCGCCGAATGCTGATGCGGCAGAAAGTACTGAATGAGGGCATGCGGGCACTGGCGCTGTTTACAGGGCTACAGTTGGATTTGTCTGTTGCTCATCCTGATGCCGATAGCCGTCAGGATGCGGACGACCTTGTGCAACTGCTGACGCCGGTGGTGAAAGCGTTCCTGACGGACGAGGGTTCGAATAATGCCAACCTGGGTTTGCAGGTGCTGGGCGGATCAGGGTTTACGACAGATTGGCCATTGGAGCAGCTGGTCCGCGATGGGCGCATAGCGCGCATTTACGAGGGAACCAATGGTATTCAGGCGATGGACCTTGTCGGCAGGAAGCTGGGCCTGTCAGGGGGTCGCCTCGTAAATACATTGTTTGTTCTACTGCAGGATTACGTGGATAACAATCCCGATGCAGTGCACCTGGATTCACTCAGGGAGAGTGTACAGTCCTTGCAGGAGGCGACACTCTGGATCGCTTCAAATGGTCCCCAGGATCCTGAGCAGGCTGCAGCTGCAGCGACACCTTACCTGCGCCTGATGGCCCTGACTGTGATCGCGTACCTGTGGTCAAGGATGGCGTCCACTGCAGCTGAGAAAATGGCATCCGCAGTGGATAGCACGGCACTACTGCAGAGCAAGCAGGTGTCGGCCCGCTACTACTTCGAAAAATTGCTGCCTGAAACCCGCTGGCTGCTGGCGGATATCAAAAGCGGCAAAGAAAGTGTGATGGGGTTGTCAGGAGAGCAGTGGGCAGCCTGATATGTGCAGTGGGCTTGTTTGCAGTTCCCTCGTGACTAACACGCCACCAGCAGGTAGAGACTACTGTGAGGCTTCCCCAGCGTTGGTAATGCAGGGTCCGCTTTGGGTTGTATGGTCAGGGCAGGAACAGCTTCCCGTAGAGCGCGCATACTGGAAACAACCGGGCTACAGGTCGCAAAAGACATGACAGCTATGGCGCCTCGCGCACTTGTCCTGGTACTCGGTGATCAACTGGACCCACATCACGGCGCCCTGAAAGAGGCCCGCCCCGGGGTCGACACCATCCTGATGGCGGAGGTGGTGGAGGAGGCGACGTACGTGCGTCACAACCGCCACAAGATAGCGTTTCTGTTTTCAGCCATGCGTCATTTCCGCAACAGCCTGATCGAGCGCGGCTTCAGCGTACTGTACTACTCATACCCGGATGGTATGAAGTCGCTGCAGCAGGCTGTGCTTGCAGGCCTGTCACAATGCGATGCAACCGTCCTGCGATGCTGTGAGCCCGGTGAGTACCGGGTGCTCCAGGACATGCGTGATTGGCAGCTTCCCGTTCCGTTGGAGTGGGTGTCAGACGACCGCTTCCTGGCGTCCGGTGAGGAGTTTCGGGCATGGGCACAGGGCCGCAAACAACTGCGGATGGAGTATTTCTACCGCCTGATGCGGCGCAAGTACCGCGTATTGCTGGATGAAGGCGGCAACCCCGCAGGGGGCAAGTGGAACTACGACAGCGACAACCGCCAAGGCTGGCGCAATAAGGAGGAACTGCCCGATCGTCCTCACACCACAATAGACGACATCACTGCAGAGGTTATCGAACTCGTGGCGCGCGAGTTTCCCGACAATCCTGGTGATCTCGACCGTTTCTATCTCGGCGTGACCGCCGAACAGGCTGAGGATTATCTTCAGTGGTTTATCGGGCATTGCCTCACTCGGTTTGGTCGCTACCAGGATGCACTGGCGGAAGAATCGCCCTGGCTGTTCCACGCGCTGATATCCATGTATCTCAATGTCGGCCTGCTCGACCCGTTGCGGGTGTGTCGTGAGGTGGAGCGCGCATGGCAGGAGGGGTGTTGTGATCTTTCTGCAGCGGAAGGCTTTATCCGGCAGGTGCTCGGGTGGCGGGAGTATGTGCGGGGCATTTACTGGATGACGGCTCCGGAGTATGCCGCGCGAAATGCGCTGGATGCACACAGGCCCCTGCCTCCCTGGTTCTGGTCGGGCGATACAGAATTGCGCTGCCTCGAAGCGGCGTTGCGGCAGACGCTAGACCTGGGGTATGCGCACCACATACAGCGGTTGATGGTGATCGGGAACTTTGCCCTGCTGGCGGGCCTGAATGTGCGGGAAGTTTGTGACTGGTACCTCGCCGTCTACGTGGATGCGTTTGAGTGGGTGGAGCTACCGAATACGCTTGGTATGGCGCTCTACGCGGATGGCGGCCTGATGGCCAGTAAGCCTTACGCCGCCAGCGGCAAGTATATCCAACGCCAGGGCAACCATTGCGCTGCCTGCCGCTACACCCCTGCCAGGGTAACGGGCCCTGATGCCTGCCCCTACAACAGCCTGTACTGGCGTTTCATCCATCGCAACAACAAGCACTTCAACAATAACTCGAGAATGGCTCTGCCATTAAAGAACTGGCAACGCAAAAGCAACGAAGAGCAGGCCGCCATTCTCCAATGGGCCGATAGCCAACTGGAACACCTGGCGCCCTCCAAATGTTTGGGGTCAGAGTAAAAACTGTGCTCCCTAGTCTGAAGCCCTGGTGCCGGATGTTTGGGGTCAGGGTAAAAACTCCTCCCCCGATCTGCTTACCTGGGGCCGCGCTTCAATAACCGCTGCCGTCGGCCACCCAACTGTTCTATTTCTCTGCGGAATTTCTCAGAGCCCAGCGCCAAGCCCTGATTAACGGATTGACGGATATCTGCTAAAAGCTTCTCATCAACGTGAGACTCAAAAAGTGCACGATATCGTTTCTGGCGCTCAATGTTGCTACTACCCAGTGCCATGTATTGCCTATGAGGTGACCAAAGCTGTATTGAATGTCCCAACCCGTTGGCCCGATAGCTCGACCACACATAGTCGGCTGGATCTTTTACGATCCCGGCTCTAACCGGATTGAGCTCTATATAGCGAAGGCAGGCCAGGAAATAGGCACTCTCCTGGATAATACATGACTTGAAACGTCCCTCGAACAATGTACCGGTGCGCTGGTATTTATGGTTGAAATAGCGAACGTATCTGCGACCCAGACTCTGCATACTCCTGGAGACCGAATGATCACCTTCAGGTGTTACCAGCAGGTGCACATGGTTTGTCATAAACACCCAGCCATGAATTGAAAGGCTATGCTTCACAGCCGCCTCGAGCAGAAAACGTGCGTAAGCCGCCATATCGCGATTCTCGGCGAAGCAAGCGGAGCGATTATTGCCGCGCTGGATCACATGCTGGGGTACGCCCAAGGGGCAGTATCGGCGAAGCCTGGCCACAGTGTTCTTCCCTGAACAATGGTGAGGATCTAGAAGGCATTATAGCTAGGGATTGAGTCGTCAGGAGGTCAGGGGGTGGAAATGATTGGTTTTTACTCTGACCCCAAATATGAGCAGTCACCAATTTGCCATCAGTCGTGCTCAAGCGAGCTCTGTTATCGCTGCAATCACGCGCTCGATGTCCCTGTCTTTCAGGCGAGGATGAATCGGGAGTGTCAGCACCTGGTTCGCAAACCGCTCCGCTGCCGGGACGTCGGCACTTTTGAAAATGCCGTATCGATCATTGCGTTGGTAGTGCGTGCCGGTGATGATTTGTCGCGCTCTCAACGACGCCGCTAGTTCGTCGCGACGAGTGCTTAGAATAGCAAATAGATGATGGCTACTGCTGCGGTCATCCGTGGTAGCCAATGTCCTGATGGACTCCAGTCCGGCGAATGCTGCCTTGTAACGGTTGGCGATGGCAGCGCGGGACGCATTGCCCTCGTCGAGGTGCGGGAGTTGTGCCAGCGCGATTGCCGCATTCAGGTCAGACATGGCATAGCGATATCCCAGTTCAGAGATATCGTAGCGATTTGCACGGCCGGGTTGCGTAGTGCGTGCGTGGGTGGAAGAGTCAATTCCCATCCATCGTAAACGTCGAGCGCGATCTGCTTCCTCTTCGGATCGGGTAAAGAGCAGGCCGCCATCCACCGCGCTGAGATTCTTGGTGGACTGAAATGAGAACGCCTGCAGGCTGTTGTGACTGCCAATGCGTCGACCCTTGTAGGTGCTGCCCGCAGCGTGAGCGCAGTCCTCGATCAACTGCAAGCCGTGGCGCTCAGCCAGCGCATAAATGGCGTCGAGATCACAGGGGTAGCCACCGTAGTGCATAACCATCAGCGCGCCCGTGCGTTCCGTAATTTTGCTTTCCATCGACTCTACGCACACATTCCCGGTATCCGCCTCGATATCGGCAAACACCGGTACGAGTTGCTCATAGAGTATGACCTGGTTCGTCGCGACAAAAGTGATGGGTGTGGTAATGACTTCGCGGCCGGGTTTCAAGTTCAGCAGGCGAACGGCGAGATGGAGCGCCGCTGTGCACGAGTTGACCGCTACGGGATATTTACCCCCGCAATACTCGGCAAACGCGGTTTCAAATTGCTCTGCAAGCGGCCCTGGCCCGGGCCACCCGGAACGCAATACTTTAATGATCGCTTCTTCGACCCCTTCTGACATGTACGCACCGCCGAGGTCGATCCGCCCGTCTATCGCATCTCCGCTCAAATACGTCGCATCCGCATTTCCACACCCAGTTGCCTGTCGGGTTCAAAGTCGGGATAAGTGATCCGCATATCGACGGCATCTACCGATAGAAACGAGAGGGTTCGCTCAAAGTTGATCGCCAGGCGTTGGGGCCCGATGTACTCCACACAGCTGAATCTCAATTCGTCTGCCTCGCTGTCGAATTGGCCCAACTCCAGGTCATACCTGGATGTTGTTGCGTTTATTGCAAACGCCAGAAACTGGCCGTCTTCAGCATTATAGCCGTAGATCACACGAGCTACTTCAACTCCCTCTGAAAGCGTACTCGACTCGATGAAGTGACCGCCGAGAATGCCGCGATTTACCAGCCGCCCAACTGCAGGTGTCGGGTGGCCGGGCGTTATATAGAATTCGCCCTCAAACGCCCAATCACCTGTCAGGCGCGCCAATGTTCGATGCTCATCAAGGGGCAAGTAGGGCTTCATCAGAATTCCGGGCTCAGGCTTCCTCACATTCTTCCCTATTCCGTATCCTGAAGTGAAGCCTAATGTAATTTGGGGTCAGAGTAAAAACTCCCAATAATTTGGGGTCAGAGTAAAAACTTCCAGTAATGAGGGATTGGAATTCAAGTGTTCGGGATGAGATTTTACTCTGACCCCAAATTACAAGATTTTACTCTGACCCCAAATTATTTGATGAGTTTTTACTCTGACCCCAAATTATGACCCCAAATTATTTTTGGCTTACAGGTAGATGGGTAGCAGCACGAGAAGCCCGGCACCGAGCGCGAGCAGGGCGGTGCGGCGCAGTTTGGGGAGTCCGACAGCCAGAAAAACACCGCTGGCGAGAATGATCAGCAGTGCGACTGCCATGCTGATGGATAGAATTTTTACCGGCAAACCCGCTTCGGCTTTGTGCACGCGCATGATCTGTGCCATCGGACTGCGCTCGCGGTATGTTAACTCGACCTGTAGCGGATTTGCGGTTGGTTTCATCTCGACCAGTCGTCGCAAATCACCCCACTTGTATTCGTAGGAGCCCTTCTTTACTGTAATAGCCGGATCGCCACCCGGCGGCACCAGGCCTCGTTGTTGCAGCGCGGCCCTGGCAACTTCCGATAGCTGCGCCAGGTCGGGCGCAAAAGGGCGCTCCAGGTCCAACTGGTATACCTGTTTGTCAACTTCACCCTTGATGCCAGAGGCGTACAATCCACCGCTGACAAAATAGAGTGCTGCCATCGGAAGGAAAAAACATGCGAGAATGGCATGTATTTTTATAACCAACATCCGTTGTATTTTCATTCCGGGCAATGTCTCCAGTTGCTGTAGCCGTATGTCGATAGTTCCCGCAGCCTGGATCAATCACCAAAGCTCTTCCGCAGGCTGTGGCAGAGGTTACAGGCGACCGGTTGTCCGGCGCTGACCCGTCGTTGTGTCCCCTCTACCAGGAAACTTCGATCCACTGCTGCGCGCGACAATACCGTACCGAGATGATCGGCGCCATGGCAATTTCCGCATTCGCCGCCACCGGGTTTACGGTTTTCGCGCTTGGCCAGATCCTTGTGTCCCTCCTTCCAGAAGCGCTTGTCATTCACCAGGTGCATATTGTGTGGGCCCTTGAGAGTGTTTGCCGGCAGCGCACTGGTGTTGTGGCACGCGCCGCATTCGATGATGGGGCCGGCGTGACCCTGTACCTGGATCGCCATCAGGTTGTCATTCGCATTGTTGTCGGCCACGGGCCACTCCGCATGAGTGGCGCCGTGGCAGCCCTGGCACATCACACCACCGTGGCCGGTGCTGACGCGATACAGTTTTGGATTGCCCGCGGCGGGGTTGCTAAAGCCATTGAATACCGCTGGAACCGCCGGTTCGGCAAACAGCTTGTTGGCCGGCACAATCGGGGTGGCTTTCGCGTCACCCGTGACAAATGCCTGGCGCAGTCTGATGCCATCGACGACACCGCGACTGTCCCTGCTGTTCACGACCACGCCAGTCATTTGCGCAAGGTTGTCATTGGCACTGCCGGAATGACACGATCCGCAACCCGGCTCGTTGGCCCAGGGTACACGGGGTTGAGGGCTGTTCGGATCATAGAAATTGCCCTCGTCCAGCACGAAGCCACCGGGGTTGGCCGCTGATACGCCGGCAGAGAAATCTGCGCCAATCTGGGTCATGGTGCCATGGCAGTCACTACAAAGTATGCCGCCGTTAAACATCGCACCGCGCAGGCACTTGGTCTCCTTGCCGGGATGGCACTGGTAGCAGTTGTTCTCCAATGCGGCAAGGCGCTCCGTCTGGTTGGTGATGGCGCCGGTGACGGGGCTTTGCAACGGGGCCGGGATGGCAGGAAACAGCTCCGTAAAGGCACCGTGGTGGTTATGCATCACCCGGGAATTCGTTTCATGCACAAGTTGGTTGCGGCCATTGGCTGCGCTTCCCGCGGGACCAGCCACAGGACCCGTCTGTGCGAGATCAAGCGCGGGAGTGTAGTGACAGCTCTGGCAAACGACCGGCTGGTGCTGTTCCACCGCTCGGTATACCAGGCAACTCGGCGAACCCGATGGCCCCTGTGACGGATCGCAGGCGTCAGGCTGGTGCACTACATCACCGTCACCGCCATCGACAGGTTCGACATACTGCGCGCCGTGTTGCAGATCATGCAGGCGCAGAATATTGATATCCGCGGCGTACTCCAGGCTGACCGCCTCAGGCACCGAGCCCTCGGCGTATTTGGGGTCCATGGTCTTGTCAGCCACTGGCAGTCCCGCCGCCAGCAGTCTATCCGCAGGTGCGGTGGATCTGGCCTGGGGATAGTCCTGTGGATTGCTGTGACAATTTGTGCAACTGGTCTCGCTTGAGACCGGAAGCACCACGTCGGAGGTTGCCAGCGTGTCACCTCCCGCGCTGGCTTCGACCCTGACCAGCGGAAACGGGTTTTGCCGACCCGCGTCATCAAATGGCGACATGGGAATGCCTGCTGCCTCGTGCCAATTTACCCCGTCAGCGACATAACCGATCGGGAATCCGACAAAAAAGGGCTTGTTGGTGTAGTGCTCCAAAAATGGCTGCGGCGCATTCGCTATCATGGGGTCAGTCACACCCGGCATCGCGTGTTGCACTGCACTGAGCCGTTCGTCGCCATCGCCGACGATACCGTTTTCACCCATGTACAACAGCTCAGCATTGGGCACCGGCAGCCCGGTATTCTCTGTCACAGGAAAGGGTGGCCCGGACAGGGGCGTGACCAGCGGCGGGTAGAATGCGTCATAGGAACCCTGCGGTATGCCCTGCCAAAAATTGGTCTTGTAGAGCGTTCTATCCGGTGCTATGCCTTTGAACGAGGCGACATTTTGCAGGATAGGATCCGCGGGGTTGGACGCGGCAGAATACGACAGGCCGACGCCGTCAGGATTCAAAACAGGCGCTCCACCCTTCTGTATGATCTGTCCCACCAGTACCTGAAACGGCGGCAGAATATTTGCGATGCGGCCATCGAGGTCCACGCAGTGCATGCCGAGGTCATTGACCGCAAACACAGAATAGCCGCCCCCCGTGACCTTCGGGCGTTCCGGTACCGGAGAATAGGTTTGCGAATAGTATCCGGATGCGCTGCTCGAGTTTATGGATACCGGATTCCCCTCAGGTTCAAACTGGGGTCGTAGATAGGTCTCTATGGTCAGCGCTGTAAACGCCTCGGAAATATTTTGCAGCGAACAGGGCGTAACTTCTCCGCCGCAAAGGCTTCCATGACTCAGTTCCCAGCCGACAAAGCGATACCCCGGGGCAGCGATGCCCGTAAAAGTGTCGCTGAAGGGAAGGCCGTCAATCTCCACGACACAGGTTTGGCCTTCAGCGCAGTCACGCAAGCCCGAGGCGGAGCGAATCGAGCCACCGTCGGGTACGACCTGCGTGATGCGACAACCCTCAAGAAGAAACAGGAGAACAACGAAGAATGCGTGCTTTGTCTGGTTCATGGCCGGATTACCCCGTAAGTGCGCCCAAACTTCCAATCTATATATGGGAATATTTGCCCAAATGATTATAATGCGGAAACGTGGGGAGATTGCAATCACTTTTTTTTATTAAGGTTATTCCAGGCCATGGGGTGGGACCCAGGGCAAGCCGATAACCGCAAACCTGCAGGGAAGGGGTCAGGGGGCGATTGAAAAAAGCTTGACACAGGTCAAGCTTGAATTCAGTTTCCCATACCATATGGAAACACTCCAAAAAGCGCTTAGTGATGCGATTCTTCGCCTGTTGCGCCCGCTCGTCCGGGTGATGTTAAAACATGGCATGGCTTACGGTACGTTTGCGGAACTCGCGCGCCGGGCGTTTGTCGAGGAGGGTTTCGAGCATATGCAGCGCTCTGGCAAGAGGCCCACGGTATCCGGTGTGTCCGCCCTGACCGGGTTGACGCGCAAGGAGACCAAGGCATTGCGTGAAAGCGCGCACGCCGGTACGGAAAAGTCGGCTGAGCGCTACAACCGGGCGATCCGCATGATCAGCGGCTGGATAAATGACAGCGAATTTCACGACGAGAATGGCGGGCCTGCGGAACTGGCATTTGACGGCGCCTCTGGGAGTTTCTCTTCTCTGGTCAAAAAATACAGTGGCGATATACCGCCTGTGGCGATGTTGTCCGTGCTGGAAGCCAGCCAGACTGTGCTGCTAAACGATGGCACCGTGGCGCTCAAGGCGCGCGCTTACATTCCCACTTCGACTCCCGTGGACAAGATCAATATTCTCGGCACCGATGTCGCTGAACTCATCAGCACCATTGGTCACAATCTGGAGGCAGAGCCAGCACAACGCTTCTTTCAGCGAAAAGTCTCCAACACGGCGGTAGATGCCGAGGCCCTCGGTAAATTTCGTGAGTTGTCCAGCCGCAAGTCCCAGGAACTGCTGGAGGAGTACAACGACTGGTTGTCGTCGCATGAAGCGAATCCAGAGAGTACTGACGAGGGTCAGGTCGGCTATGTCGCTGTCGGGATATATTACACAGAACAATTGGCAGAAAGGTCGTCTCGCCATGAACCTGAATAGCTTCATCGTATCGCTGACATTGATCGCCGCCCTGGCGCTGTCCGGATGTGGCGGCGAGTCTGGTGGCATAGCATACACAGACAGCGGGGGTGGAAGTGGCGGCGGTATAGGCGGCACCGGCGTTATCAGTACCGGCACGATAGATGGCTTTGGCAGCATATTTGTGAATGGCGTGGAATTTGAAACCGGTGACTCGCAGATCCTGCTGGATGGTGTGCCCTCCTCGGATATGGAGTTGCGCCTTGGTATGGTCGTCACTATTCGCGGCACGCTCAATGATGACGGGAAAACCGGCTCGGCGGATCAGGTCTCTTTCCACAACGAGTTAATAGGCCCCGTGTCTGCTGTCGAGGTTGATGCCGAAAGTGGGTCACTGGTCGTTACCGTGCTGGGATTGCGTGTCATCGCCGAGCGCACGGCTACGGTTTTTGACGGCGTCAGCTTTGCTACGCTCAGCGTAGGCGATTTCGTTGCGGTGTCCGGATTTTTCGAGAGTAGTGCACAGATTCGCGCCACGCGCATCGCGAAGAACCCTGCTTTCGTGCCTGGAGTCAGTGAGGTGAAACTGGAGGGCTATGTGGCCGCGCTCTCTGATACCCAATTTTCGCTGGGTCCGATTGTCGTGGATTACAGCGGTGCGGAATTATCAGGAATCCCGGGAGGCCGCATTACCGAGGGGTTGCTGGTTGAGGTTTACGGCACGCTTGTCGGCAATGTTATCACCGCTACCCTGGTAGAAGAGGACGAGGATATCAGCCATGGACTTGATGAGAACGGCGAGGTCACCCTACTGGGGACGGTCACCGACTTCATCGATCTGTCGCATTTTTCTGTTAGCGGTGTGCCTGTAGATGCCGGCAGCGCCGAGTTGGAACCCCGCGACCTCGTCCTGGGAAATGGGGTCCTCGTGGAAGTCGAAGGCATTTGGAACGGCCGCGAATTGCAGGCCAACGCTGTCAAGTCCCGACGTGGTCAAGTCGAACTGGCGGCGCGTGTGGCCACTGTCGACACCGAGCAGAGAAGCATCACTGTGCAATATGTGACGGGCACTGTCACCGTATTGCTTGGCAATGCAACGCTCATGAAGGACAACACCGGCCAGTCAAATTCATTGTCACTTGGAAACATCACCAGCGGTGACTTCCTCGAAATAGAGGCTAGCCAGTTTGGCGGTTCCCTGCTGGCCAATCGCGTCCAACGCGACAAGGAGGAGGGCGCTGTACTCCAGGCACCAGTGGAGCGCTTCACTGCGGGCGTTGATATTACGCTGTTGGGTGTCACCTTCAGTACGGCGGGTGCCAAGTTCAAGAACGGAGATAACAACAGCGTGGGCGCGAAGGCGTTCTTCGACGAGTTGGCAGTCGGTGAGCTGGTGAAGATCACCGACGAGGATTTACCGAACGGCGTCGCCGATGAGGTGGAACTAGAGCAAGCCGATACAGGGGAGACTGAATCGCAGCAGTCGCACCCCTAATTTGGGGTCAGAGTAAAAATCTCTTGAACTGGGGGGGTAAGGGAGACTGAAAGGAATAGTTTCTACTCTGACCCCAAATATCTGGGTAACTAACAACCCGCGGGCAGGCCATGACATGCATCTCCCCTGCCGTCATTATCGGCATCCAATTGATCGGGGTTGGCAATCAGTGGGCAATTATCTACATCATCGATAAACCCATCGCCGTCATCATCGTTGTCTGCGGTCATGCCTGCCAAGACGCATTCAGGGTCACAATCGTTGGGTATGCCATCCTGGTCCGTATCAGACCGGCCGCCTAGACTGATGTTCGGATAAAAGTCGTCGGCATCAAGAACACCATCGCCATCGGCGTCGTTAAGAGGGGAGAGCAGGATGCTTCCACTAGTGAAATGCCCCTCTATAAACCCATTGCCACCGATATCGAATTTGCTTCTGACCAGGTCAATTTGCGCGGATCCGCTAGGTGTAAGGCCCGGTTCAAAGAAAAGGGTGATATCAATTCCTTCATCGTGGGTGCTGGCAGTGCCATCCCTGTTGAACTCGATAGACCCTCCAATATCAAAATTTATCGTTAGCAGTTCATAGTCATTGGCACTCAACCATGGAATAGATAGCTCAATAAACTCCCCCGTACCATTTTCAAAGTCCTCACTGTCGTAAGTCCAAAGAAAGGTACCCGTCATTGGATAACCGCCTATCCCGGAAAAGTCATTATGCATAATGACGTTATCCAGTTTGTACGTTGCTGTATCTGCCAGCGCAGTTGCGGTAGTGAAGCAGGTCAGGCTGCAAATGGCACAGAGCCAGATTTTTCTCACGGTCTTCATGCAGGCACCTTGCTTAATCAATTAGCCATACATTAAGATTGGCTAATTATTGTATAAACACAAGTGCGCGGAGGGGGCCGTTCACTTAATTCGCGCCAGACACAACTCCATCAAAATTTGGTGTCAGTGTAGAATAGCGCGTCCTTAAGCCTCGATGCGCCTGCTGAGGGCTTCTGATAGGTAAACTGTCCGCTAAACCCCGCTCCAATTCCTGCGAGGTATGTGTATGAACTTTTTTGCTATTCGCCTGGCTGCGACGGCAGTGGCATTGTCCGTATCGGTGCTGGTTCAGGCCGAAGACTCACACCGGCTGGAGCCGATCAAGGCGCCGGACGGCGCTCCCAATGTGGTGGTGGTTCTGCTCGACGATGTGGGCTTTGGGGCCTCCAGCACCTTCGGTGGTCCCGCACAAACCCCCGGTATGGAAGCACTTGCGGCCCAGGGGCTGCGCTACAACCGCTTTCACACAACCGCAATCTGTTCGCCGACTCGCGCCGCGCTGTTGACCGGGCGGGAGGCCCACCGGGTCAATATGGGCACTGTGATGAACGTGGCCAACGCCAATCCCGGCTACCAGGGGGTGCTGAATCCGCACACGGCGACCGTCGTCGAAATGCTGCGCCAACAGGGATACAGCACCGCGGCTTTCGGCAAGTGGCACCTGACACCGAGCTGGGAAACCTCACCCATAGGCCCCTTCGACCGGTGGCCCACCGGTGTCGGCTTCGAGAAGTTCTACGGATTTCTGGGTGGCGAAACCGATCAGTTCGACCCCACGCTTTACGAGGGCACCTCGTCCGTTCAGCGTCCGGCGGTGGAGAACTATCATCTCAGCGAGGATATGAGTCGCGAGGCCATTGAGTGGCTCGAGCTGCAGCACAGCCTCGCCCCGGAGAAACCCTTCTTCCTCTACTACGCCACCGGCGCGACCCACGCACCGCTGCAGGTGCCGCAGGAGTGGATCGACCGCTACAAGGGCCGTTTTGACCAGGGCTGGGACGTCATGCGTGAGCAAATCCTGGCGCGACAGAAGAAGCTCGGTGTTGTGCCCGCGAATACCGAGCTGACGCCGCGACCCGAACAGATTCCCGCCTGGGACAGCCTTAGTTCAGACCAGAAGAAGGTCGCAGCGCGCCTGATGGAGACGTTTGCCGGCTTCCTGGCCCATACCGACGCCCAGGTCGCCAAACTGGTTGACCACCTGAAAGCCACTGGGCAGTTCGACAATACCCTGTTCTTCTACGTGGTGGGGGATAATGGCAGCAGTGCGGAGGGCGGCCTTCCAGGCAGTATCAACTACATGGGTGCTCTCCAGGGCTTGCAGGAACCCGTGCAATTACAGCTGGCGAAGCTCGATAGCATCGGCAGCGCCGAGACCTACCCCCAGTACCCGGCCGGTTGGGCCTGGGCCATGACTGCACCCTTTCAGTGGGTCAAGCAGGTGGCTTCCCATCTCGGCGGCACCCGCAATCCGCTGGTGGTCACCTGGCCCCGGGGTATCGAGGATGAGGGCGGACTGCGGCAACAGTTCTCCCACGTCAACGATATAGCCCCGACTATTCTAGCCGCCGCCGGCATCGAGATGCCGACAAGCGTCAACGGGTTCAGCCAATTCCCGATGGATGGCAGTTCCATGCTGGCCAGCTTCGCCAGTGCTGACGCCCCGGAATTTCACCCGACACAGTTTTTTGAGGTGTTCGGTAACCGCGCGATCTACCACAAGGGTTGGATGGCCTCTGCTCGCCACGACCGCCTGCCCTGGACCGTCGGCCTGGCCAGCCAGGAATCCAATTTCGACGATGACAGGTGGGAGCTCTACAACCTGCAAGAAGACTTCAGCCAGGCCCATGACCTGGCCGCCGAAAACCCGCAAAAGCTGGCAGAGCTACAGGAACTGTTCCTGGCCGAGGCGAAAGACCTGGGCATCTTGCCCCTGACCAATGCCGCCAATATACGTACCCCCATGCCCAATCTGGCGGCAGGTCGGAAACGAGTAACCTACCCTGGCAGTGCCGTGGCTATTCCCGAAGCGGAGATTCCTGCGCTTGCCAACCGCTCCTGGTCGATGGTCGCCAATGTCAGCATTGACAGTGACAGCTCAGGTCGCGGCGTGATTGCCACGGTGGGCGGCACGGCTGCGGGCTGGTCGCTGTATCTGGATGAAGCCGGCCGACCGGTATTTGAACTCCGCATTTTTGAGGTCGGCGAGATTCGCCTGCAGGGTACGCAGGCGCTGACGGCAGGCTCGCATCTGCTAACTGTGGATTTTGCCTACGATGGCCCCGGTTATGCCAAAGGCGGCACTTATACCCTGAAGGTCGACGGCCAGGTGGTGGGTAGTAATTCGGTGCGCGCGAGTCAACCCGCATTCTTTTCCATCGATGAGACATTCGACCTCGGAATCGATACCGGCTCTCCGGCCGGCCACTACCCGGCAGACACCCCACTGGGTTATCCCCTACACGGCGCGCAGGTCATCAGCGTGGATATCGGCGCGCTGGAAAATTTGGGGTCAGAGTAAAAACTAATGCTTCCCAATCCAGCCAGTTGACGAAGTTTTTACTCTGACCCCAAACATCTACTCTGACCCCAAATTCGAGTTTTTACTCTGACCCCAAACATCTTGCGCTCAGGGCACAAATGGCACAAGATATGTCAGTATGTGTGATTGAGGAGACGTGCAGTGGCCATCGCGATCTGGGTAGGAGCATTTGTCGCTTATATAGTGTTTCGGTTGTGGTATGACGGGTTGCGGAAACCGTTGACGAAGGGTGAGATAGCAGATTTTATCCAGCTTCTTGAGCAGCGTGCCACTTCTGGCGTTGATACGCAGGATCTGGCCGTTGTCCGCAAATTTATGGAGGAGGATGATGGCAGGGATTTCATCATGGTCAATATTCTGCAGTTCAATCGCTCGCCTGTGAAACATCCCGATACGGGGAAGGACGCGCGGGCGGATGCCGTGCTGTCGGAGTATTTCCGGCCGTTTATGGGTCAGGTAATGCGCCGTGCGGGGCACCCCGTGCTGTCGACTCGCGCTGTGGGCGGCTACCTCGATGCCTGGAATACACCGCCGGATCCCGGCTGGCACGCAGCGGGGTTGATTCGCTACCGATCGCGGCGTGACTGTATGCAGTTGTCGCTGGCGAATGCCGAATTTTACAAGCTTCACAAATACAAGATTGCGGCGTTGCAGCAGACTTTCGCCTTTCCGTCGCGAACCCAAATGGGATTGTACGCATCCCCGCGCGTGACAGTGGCGCTTGTACTGGCGCTTGCCGCAGCCCTGTTGCAGCTCGCGCTCACATAGGGCTTCTCACTCGGCCTGCCTGGTATAGCTCCTTTGTAGCTCACAAGCAGGGCCCCGTCCCAGCCTGGCACAAGCCGTGCGTCATCCCTGTCAGGCGACGAACGCTCAGGCGACCCGTAGCTGGCGAGTGACACGACAGCCAGGGATTGCCGCAAATCGTTCCGATCAGCTTAAACCAAGCGCCTTAGCTTCTTTTGCAAGCACTGCCTTGACCTGCGGTTGTTCCTTAACGCGTGCGATAAGCCCCGCGATGGAAGGCCAGCGCGAGCTGTCGACTTCATATCCGGCATAGGAAGCGTTGATGAACGGGCTGACGATGCACAGGTCGGCCATTGTGAAATCCCCAAAGACGAAACCGTCCGCAGGTACCTGGCCCTCGAGATAGTCCAGCATGGGCGGTAACTTTTTGTCGGTGATCTTCGCGACCAACTCCTCGTCTGGCTCCTGCTTGAACGCGAAAGGCCGCATGAACCGCTGGAAGAAGATACCCGCGCCCAACTCCGACAGGTAGCCACCGCCCAGATCCTCGTACCAATCCGCCATGGCTTTCTCTTTCAGTTCGCTGGGATACAGGGCCGGTTCCGGATAGGCAGCCTCGAGATACCGGCAAATGACTTTGGAGTCGCCCAGCGTCAGGTCGCCATCCACGAGGGTTGGTACCTTGCCCAGCGGATTGATCTTGAGGTAGTCCTTGTCACCGGAGAACGGCATCTGCGCCACGATGTCATAGGGTATGTCCTTGAAATCCAGAGCAACGAACACCTTGCGTACAAAGGGTGAACCGTGCACGCCATAAATTTTAATCATTGAGTACTCCCGTCAGTTGAAAGCTGTATCGCAGGCCAATAGCGCTCGCGAACGTGGAATTAGTTTTACATATTGACATTAATTATATCAATATATTTCTCCGCCGAACGCACCAGGGCCTGTCAGCAGTGGCCAATAGCGGCTCCAAAGTCGCGAAGACGGCTCCCGGGTGACAAACAGGCGCCTATCCTGCAGAATCACGGGCCGCTCGCTGTTGGTTGGAGAGTGGAATCGGCAGGGTCAAAGCGATAAAAGTGAATGTGAAAGCTGCCGCCAATTCTAATCCACCATTGTTAGCAGGGAACACCAGACATGGGCGCCTTCTACGTACAGTACGAATACTGGTTTGCCGCCTTTCAGCTGGTGATGGCGATGCTCGGCATGGGTGCCACTCTCACCGGTCGCGATTTTCGCGATGTTGTGCGCGAGCCAAGGGCCGTCACCATCGGGATGGTGGTGCAACTGGTGCTGGTGCCGTTTGCCGCGTTTGTCTTTTTGCGCGTGCTGGGCGTCAGCGGCGGGGTGGCCATTGGTATCGCCCTGATCGCGTCGATCCCCGGTGGCACCACCTCCAATATCTTTACGTTCTTTGCGCGCGGTAACAGCGCACTCTCCATCAGCATCACTGGCCTCACAACGATGGCCTGCCTGGTCACCACGCCGCTGATACTCGCAGCGCTGATCAGCGACAGCCTGCCCACCGACTTCACGATGCCCACGGGCCAGATCGTGAATGAAATCGCGTTTACCCTGCTGTTGCCGCTGGCACTTGGCATGTTGTATCTGTACATGTATCCAGAGAAAGCCGCGGTTGTGTCGAAGTGGTGCATTCGCGCGTCGCTGCTTGGCATTGTGCTGATCGTGGTCGGCTCCTCGAGCGCGGGGCGCCTGAATATCGAGGCATTCGGCACGGACAATGTACTGCTGGTGGTGTCGTTCACCCTGGTGCTTACGGCCATGGGTTGGATGGCCTCTCGCCTTTTCCGCCTTTCCAGGCCGGACGCCACCGCGATCGAATTTGAAGTTATCGTGCGCAACGTAAACCTGGGCGTGATGCTGAAAGCCTCACTGTTCCCGGCTGCGGTATCGGCCACCAGCCATCTCGGTGATGCCGTATTGTTCAGTTTGCTGCTGTACGGCGGCCTGCAACTGGCAATCGCAGCGCTGCTCATTCCGCGTTATCGCCGCCGACATAATAAGCAACAATAAGTTGACGAATTACTCCCGGGTTGGCCTGCTCGACGAGCCAATCCATCTCACTACCCGGTGTCACACTGTACGAGACACTGATCGCGGTAGGCCTCATGACACACGCGATCCAGGAGATGGACTATCTAGCGGAATTTCCTGCAAGGCTTTTTGCCCACGAAACGCCGTTTAAACGGGAATAGCACGGTGGGCGGAGTCGGTCCATCCTCGGACATCAATAATAAAAAGGTGATACGACACGATCAATGTCAACACAGCCGCCATCACTGGCACCAGAAGCCGCCATCACAGGAACCAGGAACCGCCATCCACCATATGCGTTTGCCCGGTGACCAGGCTGCTCGCATCGGAGGCGAGATAGACAACGGTACCCGTCAGGTCGGCCGGTTCGAGGTTGCGCTGGATGATCTGCCCCGAGGCGATCACCGATTTGGCTTTCTCGAATTTCTCGCCGAAGAAATCCTGCGTGCCCTCGGTCATTACCGCCGAGGGGGCGATGGCGTTGACCCTGATAAGGTCCTTGCCCAGTTCCCGGGCCATTGTTCGTGTCATGCCAATCACGGCGGCCTTGGACGCAACGTAGTCCAGACCGTAGGGCAGGCCATACACCGCCGCGAGCGATGAGACATTGATAATCGATCCGCCGCCCGCTTGACGCATCGGCCCCACAACCGCTTTACAGCACTGCCACACGCCCTTGATATTGACGTTCATGACCGCGTCCCACTGCGCTTCATCCAGGTCCTCGAAGCGGGCACCTTTCAGCGTGGCGTACAGCGCGGCGTTATTGACCAGTATGTCGATCCTGCCAAAAGCAGAGACAGCGGCATCTGCCATCGCACGGCAGCTCTCCATGTCGGTGATGTCGGTGACGACAGATTCAATGCGACCACCGGCTGCTGTTACCTCTGCGACGGTTTCACCGCAGTCGCTGATGTCGCAGGCAAGAATGGAAGCGCCTTCTGCTGCCATCGCGACGGCGTAGGCGCGTCCCAGTCCTCGTGCTGCCCCGGTTATCACCGCTACTTTGGAATCCAACTGCATCGCAAACCGTCCAGAGATATCAACTTGTGAATTGGCAGGTAGCTTGGCATAGTCTCATGGGCCCAGCAAGCAGCCCGAGAAAGCCGAGCATGATCGACAACGCAAACCTCTACGCACACTACCGACAGAAATTTCCGGCGAACCCTGCAACGCTGCTGCTACTCACCGCAGAGGGACGCGAAGTCACCTACGCACAGGCGGAAGCCGCTTCGGCGCGCATTGCCAACACCCTGCTACAGCACGGCGCAGTGGCAGGCGACAGGGTCACCGTACAGGTGGAGAAGTCCGTCGAGAATTTATTTCTCTATCTCGCCTGTCTGCGCGCAGGACTGGTCTATCACCCGTTGAACACGGCCTACACCGCAGCGGAACTCGCCTATTTCCTGGGCAACGCAGAGCCGACCATTGTGATCTGTGCGAGTGATGCGATCAGTACTATCGAATCCGTGCTACCGGAGCAGGGCGTTAAGGCCGTGCTCTCCCTCGACGCAGACGGCAGCGGGAGCCTGATGGCGCAGGCCGCGAGCGCCAGCGCCGCAACGGAAGTGGCGCAATGCGCAGGTTCGGACATGGCAGCCCTGCTGTATTCCTCAGGCACTACGGGGCGGCCCAAAGGCATTATGTTGAGCCACGACAACCTGCGCACGAATGCGGAGACGCTCGTGACACTCTGGGGCTTTACCGCCTCGGATCGGCTGCTGCACATGTTGCCGATCTACCACGTGCACGGCTTATTTGTCGCGGTAAGTTGCGTGCTGCTGAGCGGCGCGAGCATGGCGTGGCACAGCGGGTACAACGACAAGGCGGCCGTAGCCGCACTGCCTGACTGTACGGTGATGATGGGCGTGCCAACCTACTATACCCGCCTGCTGGGCAACCCTGACTTCGGGCCTGACTGCTGTGCGAATATGCGCCTGTTCATCTCGGGTTCCGCGCCGCTGCTGGCGGAAACGTTTGTGGAGTTTAAGGCACGCACGGGGCATACCATCCTCGAGCGTTACGGTATGTCCGAGACTGGTATGAATACTTCCAACCCGCTGCACGGTGAGCGCCGGGCCGGCACTGTCGGGAAAGCATTGCCGGATGTCTCCGTGCGCATTGTCGACGACGACGGCGCGCTGCTGGCACACGGCGAGATCGGCAACCTGCAGGTGAAGGGCCCCAATGTGTTTTCCGGCTACTGGCATATGCCCGAGAAAACCGCCGAGGATTTTACGGCCGATGGCTTCTTCAACACGGGTGACAAAGCGGTTATCGACGAGGACGGCTACATCTCGATCGTCGGACGCGCGAAGGATCTGGTGATCTGCGGCGGCCTCAATGTGTATCCGAAGGAAATTGAGCTGGTGATTGATGACATGCCGGGTGTGATGGAGTCGGCTGTTATCGGCGTGCCGCATGCCGACTTCGGCGAGGCCGTCGTCGCCGTCATTGTTGCGGATAATACCGCCTCAACGCAGGGCGTACCTACCGCAGACGCGGTGATCGCGCACTGCAGGACGCAGTTGGCCAACTTCAAGGTGCCCAAGCGGGTAGAGATTGTCGATGCCTTACCGCGCAACGCGATGGGCAAGGTGCAGAAGAACGTGTTGCGTGAACGTTTCGCCCGTTCTGTCTGAGTGGTTTTAGAGGTTGGAGGTAGCCAAAGGTAGTATTTGACACAGTATATGCCGATAGGTACAGTCTCAGCCTTTCCCCTTTACACTGAGCGCTCAAGGAGCCGGATATTATGAAAACCCGATTAACGGAATTACTGGGTATTGAAACGCCCATCGTCTGTGGTGGCATGATGCGTGTGGGCACTGCTGAACTGGCGGCCGCCGCGTCCAATGCCGGCGCGCTGGGCGTGATGACTGCACTGACCCAGCCCACGCTGGAGGGCCTGCGGGCAGAGATCGCAAAGTGTCGCTCGCTCACCGACAAGCCGTTCGCCGTGAACCTGACGGTCGGCGTTGTCGCCACCCCGATCAACTACGACGATATCCTGGATGTGATCATCGACAGCGGTGTGAAAATCGTCGAGACAGCGGGGCGCAGCCCGGAGCCGTTCATGGAGCGCTTCAAGGCCAACGGCGTCAAGGTGATCCACAAGTGTGTTGCCGTGCGGCACGCCCTGAAAGCCGAGCGCATCGGCGTTGATGTTGTGAGTATCGACGGTTTCGAATGTGCCGGTCACCCGGGCGAGCAGGATGTCGGCGGCCTCGTACTGTTCCCTGCCGCGGCCCAGGCGCTGAAAATCCCCGTGCTGGCTTCCGGTGGTATTGCCGACGGACGCGGTCTCGTTGCAGCGCTCGCGCTGGGCTGCGAGGGCATCAATATGGGCTCGCGCTTCATGGTGACCAAGGAGGCGCCGATCCACGAGGGCATCAAACAGAAAATTGTTGAGATGGATGAGACCCAGACGCGGCTCATTTTCCGCACCTATAAGAATACGGCGCGTGTCTATCGCAACAGTGTGGCCGATAAAGTGGCGGAGATTGAGGCAGAAGGCGGCGAATTTGGCATGGTGCACCACCTCGTGTCCGGCGCGAACCAGGAGAAAGCCTGGTCGACCGGTGATATCGAGGCGGGCATGGTCACGGTGGGGATGTGCGGTGGCTTGATCAACGATATTCCCTCCTGCGAAGACCTGGTGAAAAATATTATGGCGGATGCCAACTCGATTATTAACGAGCGCCTGGCGGGTATTGTCGGCGCCGCATGATCCAGTGCCCTTGCGCAACCTGTTGGCCCGGCACCGTGCCGGGTCATCCCCAGGCGCACTTTCCCGCGCACTAGTGAACCCCAACAAAATGGAGCCTGTGTAATGTCCTCGTCAGCCCCCGTGCGACTGGTAGGTGGAACCGGTTCGCCCTATACGCAGAAAATGGTCGCGCTGCTGCGCTATCGCCACATACCCTACGCCGTCACCTGGGGAGACCCGGCCGCCATGCTGGACGCGCTCGGGATAGAAAAACCCAAGCCCATTTTCATGCCGACGTTCCTGTTCGATAACGACGAGGGCAAGGTCGAGGGCATCTGTGATTCCACACCGATCATCCGCCGACTGGAGTCCCTCTACCGCGGGCGCTCGGTGCTGCCGGGCGATCCGGCGCTGGCGTTTATCGATTACCTGATCGAGGATTTTGCCGACGAGTGGTGTACCAAGTACATGTTCCACTACCGCTGGTATCCCGCTGCGGATGCTGACAATGCGGGTACGCTGCTGCCGTTGGGAATGGATGTCAGTTTGCCCGCGGAGGCACTGTCGCAGTTCAAGGATTTCTTCTCCGAGCGCCAGATAGGGCGACTCTATGTGGTGGGCTCCAACGACACGACCGCGCCGGTGATCGATGCCAGTTACCGCCGCTACCTGCAGGCCATGGAAAACCATCTGGCCAACCAGCACTTTATGCTGGGCGGGCGTCCCGCAGCGGGGGACTTCGGCCTCTACGGGCAGCTGACGCAGCTGGTGGGGTTTGACCCGACACCGCGCGAGATCGCACACGCCATATCGCCGCGTACGGTTGCCTGGGTAGACCAGATGTGCGACCAGACGGGCCTCGACCCCAAGGACAGTGACTGGGTGGCGCTGGAATATCAACCGGATAGCCTGCGCGAACTGCTGGCCGAGATCGGCCGGGTCTATGCACCGGCGCAACTGGCAAACCAGAAGGCGGTGCAGGCGGGCGAGAAGACCTGGGAGTCCAAGATCGATGGCGCCCAGTGGACACAGCAAACCTTCCCCTACCAGACCAAGACCCTGAAGTGGACCAACGAGCGATACCAGGCCCTCGGCGCGGCGGATCGCACCCGTGTGGATACGCTGCTTGCCGGCACCGGTGTCGAGAGTATGTTGTTCTAGCCCCGGGTACAGACTCTAAAAGGAGTAAGTGAATTTTGAGTACGAAACCGATAAAGAACCGCATCACCGAGATGACCGGTACAGACTACCCGATTATCCAGGCACCCATGGGCTGGATTGCCCGGGCGCAGCTGGCGTCCGCCGTCAGTAACGCCGGCGGGCTGGGTATTATCGAGACCTCCTCCGGGGAGTTCGACAATATCAAGGCCGAGGTCGCGAAGATGCGCGAGCTGACCGACAAGCCTTTCGGCATGAACGTGGCGCTGTCCTATGTGAAGGGCACCAATGTGATCGACTTTGTCATTGAGCAGGGCATCAAGTTTGTGACTACCTCCTCGGGCAGCCCGAAAGTCTGTACCCAGCCCTTCCAGGAAGCCGGTATCAAGGTGTTCCATGTGGTGCCCACGCTGGAGATGGCGATGAAGGCGATGGACTGCGGCGTCGATGGCCTGGTGGTCGAAGGCGGTGAGGGCGGTGGCTTCAAGAATCCCAGCCCGGTGTCCAGCATGGTGTTGTTGCCGCTGATCCGCTCGCGCGTGGATGTGCCGATCATCGCGGCGGGCGGCATGTGCGATGGGCTCTCCATGGCGGGCGCCTTTGCGATGGGAGCAGAGGGCATCCAGATGGGAACGCGCATGCTGTCCTGTTCGGATTCACCCGTGCACGCCAACTGGAAAAACGCTGTGGTGGCTGCGCATGAGACCGATACCGTATTCCTCAACCAGGAGTCGCGCCCGGCCCTGCGTGCGCTGCGCACCGCGCGTACCGCTGAGCTTGCCACGCTGGGCCAGTTCAATGTGATGGAGCACATGGCCAATCTGCAGGCACTCTATTTCGGTGGCGATATGGAAGCCGCGATCCCGCTGTCGGGCCAGGTCGCAGGGCGCATCGATTCGATCATCAGCGCCAGGGAGGTCATCGAGCAAACGATGGCGGAGTTCGAGGGCATCATGCGCGGCCTGGCCGATCAATACGCCTCCTGAGCCGGGTGCGCTGGCAACCGTATCAATCTATGATGTGCGACACGCGAACGCTTAATCCATTGCGCTGGAGGTGAACAGTATGCACGACATGGTGATACGAGGTGGCAAGGTCTACGACGGAACCGGGGCAGACCCGGTGATGGCCGATGTGGCAATCGACGGCGACAGAATCGCCGTGGTGGGCGTGGTCGAACAGCGCGGCCGCGAGGAGATCGACGCCACCGGGAAGATCGTCACGCCGGGGTTCGTCGATATCCACACGCATTTCGATGGCCAGGTGACCTGGGACCCATTGCTGGCGCCATCTTCCTACCACGGGGTGACGACCATCGTCACCGGCAACTGTGGCGTGGGCTTTGCCCCGTGCAAACCCGAGCAGCGCAACTGGTTGATCGGCCTGATGGAAGGCGTCGAGGACATTCCCGGCACCGCGTTACACGAGGGTATACAGTGGGACTGGGAGACCTTTCCCGAGTACCTCGACGTGCTGGAGAAAAAACCGCTGGCGCTGGATGTCGGCACGCAGATTCCCCACGGCGCGGTGCGCACCTACGTGATGGGCCAGCGCGGTGCCGAACACGCCGCCGCCACGGCAGAGGAAATCAGCAGCATGGCGGAGATCGTCGGCACGGCGATCCGCTCGGGCGCACTGGGCTTCAGCACCTCGCGCACCGAAAAACACAAGGATTCCAGCGGCGTCCTCACGCCGACCATCACCGCGCATGAAGATGAACTGCTGGCCATCGCGCGCGCGGTGGGCGCCACCGGTACCGGCGTATTGCAGGGCATATCTGATTTTTATAATTTCGATGCCGAGTTCGAGCTGTTCAAGAATATGGCGCGCGAATCCGGCAGGCCGATATCCCTCACCGTGGAGCAACAGGACGCGCGCCCCGAGTGGTGGACGCAACTGCTGGACGGTGTGACGGCCGCACAGGCGGAAGGCATCAGGATGTATGGCCAGGTGCCGCCGCGCGCCACCGGCGTGTTGCAGGGCCTGACCGCGACGCTGAACCCCTTTTTCCTGTACGAGGTGTACCAGGAGATTGCCGCGTTGCCACTGGAGGAGAAGGTAGCGGTGATGCGCACCCCGGAATTTCGCACGCGCCTGTTGAATTCCAACATCATCGAATTCGACCAGCCGCTGCTGAACGAGATCCTCTACAGCCATGAAAAGCTGTTCCGCCTGCGCGAGCCAGTGAACTACGAGCCCGATCCCAAAGATTCCTTCACGCAGATGGCAGCGGCACAGGGGCTGACGCCGCAGGAACTGATTTACGATGCGCTGCTGGAAAAAGACGGCCGCGCGCTGCTGTATCTCCCGCTGTTCAATTATGAGAACGGCAATCTAGACCATGTGAAAACCATGCTGGACCATCCCTACACCTTCTCCGGCCTCGGGGATGCCGGTGCCCATTGCGGCGCGTTGTGCGATGCCAGTTTCCCCACGTCTCTCATCCAGCACTGGGGTAAGGACAGGACGCGCGGCCCGAAAATCCCGCTGCAGAAACTAATCAAGATGCAGACCAGCGAAACCGCACAGCAACTGGGCCTGATGGACAGGGGCGTGTTAAAACCGGGTTATAAAGCGGATATCAATATTATCGACTACGAGGCGCTGCGCCCCTGCGAGCCGGAGGTTGTCTATGACCTTCCGGCGAATGGCAGGCGCCTGATGCAGAAGGCGGTGGGCTACGAGGCGACGCTCATCGCTGGCAAGGTGGCCTTTCGCCACGGTGAGTCGACAGGCCAGTTGAACGGTAAATTGTTGCGCGGCAGCCAGCCGGCGCCGGTATAGCGCTTAGGTTGGGTACTCCGCGGAAACCGACACCTCTTCCCAGGCCGCCAACCGCGCCTGGATGTCGGTGAGCCGCTCCCGGTAGGTTTGCAACAGTCCCGCCCCCAGCACCAGCTGCGCGGGTGGCGCGTCCATCGTGGCCATATCCACAAATACCTGTGCGGCGCGTACCGGATCGCCGGGCTGATGGCCGTCGATGGCGGCGATCATGTCGAGACGGCTGCCCACGGATTCGGCGTACTCGTCCATGCGTTTGTCGCTGCGCTGCATCGAACGCCCGGCCCAGTCAGTGCGGAATGCTCCCGGCTGTATGGTCACGACATCGATGCCCAGCGGAGCCACCTCCTTGCCCAGTGCTTCCATCACACCCTCAAGGGCGTGCTTGGAGGCGCTGTAGAAGCCTGTGCCGGGGTTTGCCATCAGCCCGGCCTGCGAGGAGTTGTTGACGATGCGCCCACGGCGTCGTTCGCGGAAGTAGGGCAGCACCAGCCGTGTCATCGCCAGCGTCGCGAAGAAATTGGTTTCGAACATCGTGCGAAACGCGTCCTCGTCACCTTCCTCAATGGCCGCCACGTAGCCGTAGCCCGCATTGTTGACGAGTATGTCGAGTTGGCCGAAGTGCTTGAGCGTCGCCTGGAAGGCCTCCTCGCGCTGCGCCGCGTCGGTGATGTCGAGCGGAATCGCCAGTGCCTGCTCCGGG
>JAGRIK010000084.1 GCA_020443325.1 Halioglobus sp. | reverse complement strand
GCTGCGGGACGCTCCTCGGCTGACAATTTGCCCAGGCCTTTCAACAGGCCGGTGAGTTGTCCCTTCTTCCCGAGATAATCGACACGCAATTGTTCCAGCGTCGCGCTATCCGTTGCCGCGGCGATTGCGGCCCTCGCTTCGTTCGCGAGTGGTTCGAGGTTTTCCATGTGCGCTTTCTCTAGTTTTAAACCTGTAATGCAACGTGCAATAAAAAAGGGAAAGAGCTCGGCCCTTTCCCTTTATGTCTTACATGCAGCCAGCGAACCGCTATACCAGCGGTGAGGGTGGGCTTAGGCCAGAGCGGCCTTCGCTTGCTCCACGATCGCGGCAAAACCCTGCTTGTCATGTACTGCCAGGTCCGCCAACACGCGACGATCCAGACCGATCTCAGCCTTCTTCAGGCCATTGATCAAACGGCTGTAGCTCAAGCCGTTCGCACGTGACTGGGCGTTGATGCGCGTTATCCACAGCGCGCGGAACTGACGCTTGCGCTGACGACGGTCGCGATACGCGTACTGCCCGGCCTTGGTAACGGCTTGCTTGGCAACCCGGAAAATACGGCTTCGGGCACCGTAGTAACCCTTGGCCTGCTTCAATATTTTTTTGTGGCGACGATGGGCCACAACACCACGTTTTACGCGAGGCATAAGTCTTCTCCCTATTTATCCAGTGAACCGATTACCGGGCACGCATCATGCGATCAATAAGAACGACATCGCTCTTATGGATCATCGAGGTACCGCGCAGCTGACGCTTACGCTTGGTAGTCATCTTGGTCAGGATATGACTCTTGTGGGCGCTTTTACGCTTGTATCCACCAGCCGTTTTCTTGAAACGCTTGGCAGCCCCGCTGTGAATTTTTGCTTTTGGCATAATCAAATACTCCGCATTTGAAAGTTGATAAATAAAGAACTCAGGGCATTCACAGGCCGCTAGTTCTTCTTCTTGGGTGCGATCACCATTGTGAGTTGCCGGCCTTCCATTTTTGGAAATTGCTCGACAGCTCCCAACTCGGCCAGATCAGCTTCTACTCGCTTGAGTAGTTCCATGCCGATTTCCTGGTGAGCCATTTCACGACCGCGGTAACGCAGCGTGACTTTGGCCTTATCGCCGTTTTCAAGGAAACGTGTCAGGTTGCGTAGTTTTACCTGGTAGTCTCCTTCCTCCGTCCCTGGACGAAACTTCATTTCTTTAACTTGGGTACGCTTCTGCTTTTTCTTCTGCAGTGACTTTTGCTTCTTGATCTCAAAGACATATTTGCCGTAGTCCATCAACTTGCAAACGGCCGGGTCGGAATCGGCAATGAGCACCAAATCCATGGTTGCGGCCTCTGCCGCTGCCAATGCCTCTTTAAGAGACACGATGCCTATTTGCTCGCCCTCTGCCCCAACCAGTCGAACGGGGTCCGCCGTAATCTGGTCGTTAATGATCGCCTTCTTACTGGCTCCCTTGCTACTGTCTTTCTTAATACTAATTCTCCAATGCAATACGGCCGCGACATGCAACATCGTCTGTGAGGCGCGCGATAAACGCGTTGAGATCCATGGATCCCAGGTCCTCACCACGACGGGCACGCACGGCCACCGTCTGTGATTCTACTTCTTTATCCCCAACCACGAGCAGGTAGGGAACCTTCAGAATCGTGTGCTCGCGGATTTTAAAGCCGATTTTCTCATTTCTCAAGTCCGAAATGACCCGAAAGCCGTTGTTTTTCAAGGAATCTTCCACAAATTGGGCATATTCAGACTGTTTGTCCGTAATATTGAGCACAACCGCCTGTGTGGGCGCCAGCCACGCGGGAAACACCCCTTCATAATGCTCGATCAGAATCCCGATGAATCGCTCGAAGGAACCGAGCACCGCGCGGTGCAGCATCACCGGGACCTGGCGGCTTCCATCCTCAGCCACATACTGCGCATCCAGGCGGCCCGGCATCGAAAAATCCACCTGGATGGTGCCCAGTTGCCAGACCCGGCCGATACAATCCTTGAGCGAGAACTCGATCTTGGGGCCGTAGAAGGCGCCCTCCCCCGGCAATTCCTGCCAGGGCAAGCCCTGCGCATCCAGCGCGTCGGCCAGCGCTTTCTCGGCGCGGTCCCAGTCGGCATCGGTGCCCACCCGCTTCTCCGGGCGAGTGGACAGACGATAGATCACTTCGGTGAAGCCGAAGTCCTCATAGATGGCGTGCAGGAAGTCAATGAACGTGGACACCTCGGGCTGGATCTGTTCTTCCGTGCAAAAAATGTGGGCGTCATCCTGCACGAAACCGCGCACCCGCATAATGCCGTGCAGGGAACCGGAGGGCTCATTGCGATGGCATGAGCCAAATTCTGCCAGCCGCAACGGCAGGTCGCGGTAGGACTTCAGGCCCTGGTTGTACACCTGCACATGGCAGGGGCAGTTCATCGGCTTCACCGCGAAGTGCCTGTCTTCAGACTGCAGCATAAACATGTCGTCGCCGAATTTGTCGGCGTGGCCGGACTTTTCCCACAGGGAGAGATCCACCAACTGCGGCGTCTTTATCTCAAGGTAGCCGTTGTCCCGCTGTGCGGCGCGCATGTACTGCTCTATCGTCTGGTAGATACTCCACCCCGCCGGGTGCCAGAACACCATACCGGGGGCTTCCTCCTGCGTGTGAAACAGGTTCAGCTTGCGGGCAATCTTGCGGTGATCGCGCTTCTCCGCTTCTTCTATGCGGGTCAGGTATTGCTTGAGCTGCTTTTTATTGGCCCAGGCAGTGCCGTATATTCGCTGCAACATTTCATTGTTGGAATCGCCCCGCCAGTAGGCACCGGCCACCTTGGTCAGCTTGAACGCATTCAGTTTGCCAGTGCTGGGCACGTGGGGGCCGCGGCACAGATCACCCCAGGCACCCTGCGTATACAGGGAAATCTCTTCGCCCTCTGGCAGCGCCTCGATGATCTGGACCTTGTAGTTCTCGCCCATGTTGCGAAATTGTTCGATCGCCTGTTCCCGGCTCATCACGACCCGCTTAACCGGCAAATCCGCAGCGGCAAGTTCTTCCATGCGCTTCTCGATTTTCTCGAGGTCGTCGGGTGTGAAATGGTGACCGGTAGCGAAATCGTAGAAAAACCCGTCTTCAATCACCGGGCCGATCGTCACCTGCACACCGGGGTACAATTCCTGGGTCGCCATAGCCAGCAGGTGGGCCGTGGAATGGCGAATAATCTCGAGCCCGGCATCATCCTTGTCCGTGATGATCGCGAGCGCCGCATCGTGCTCTACCACGAAGGAGGTATCCACTTCCCTGCCATCGACAACACCGCCCAGCGCGGCCTTGGCAAGCCCGGGGCCGATATCGGCGGCAACATCGTGTACTGAAATGGGGTGGTCGAACGTACGGCGACTGCCGTCGGGTAATGTAATAACAGGCATGTGCAATCCTTGTGTCAGTGGTGACCCCTACCAAAGGCCACGTGCAAGTCGTAAAACGGACGCGCATATTGCCCTAATAGGCGCTGAAAATAAAGTCGCGGGGGGCGCCGCGCAGATGGAATGGCCCTCTGAAGCTAGCGTGCTGAGCCGGGGCAGAGCGTCGCATCGAGATGGCCCGCCTTGACCATCCAGCGCAGCGTATCGTCAAACGTCTCGCGGGCATCGCGCATGGGTAGCCCGCGCTTCGCCATTTCATCGCTGTTGCGGATGTTCGGCCAGAGCGTCGCGTAGCGCATGGTTTCGGCCGATATCGGCGTATCGATCGTCCTGACCTTGCGGGCCAGATCGACCAGGCGCCCGATGAGGCGTAATTTCCAGCCGCTGGCGGGGATACGCTGTAACTGGCAGCCGGAAACCGCCTCAATGATATCCGCCTGTTCCGTCCACGTGCTGTAAACGCCCGGCACAAGAAAACGCCCCGCCCCGCCATCCACCGCCAGGGAACAGATAAACGCGGCGAGGTCGCGCACATCGATATATTGCATACCCCCATCCCCGAAGATCCGGAAGCCGTTTTCGATACGGTGCTTCACCGCCTTGCAGGAGTCGGAGAAGCCCGGGTCATCGGGGCCGATAACACCACCGGGATAGACGATTGCAATCGGCACACCCCGCGCCTGCAGGCCGCGCAGGTAGATCTCCGCGTCGACCTTACTTTGTCCATAGGGCATTCTGGACGGCCTCGGGGCCGCCTCGGACGTCACCTTGCTGCCATCGGGGTCGAATATCGCGGTGATACTGGAGAGGCACACAATACGGCTGACGCCCTGTTCCACCGCTGCGGCAACGACATTTCGGGTGCCGCCGACATTCACTGCCTGCAGTTGCTCAACGGTAGCACCCATCGGCGTGCCGGCCGCCGCGTGCACCACCGCGTCACACGTGGCGAGCGCGCGCTTGACCGACGCAGTGTCCGTGATGTCACCGGACACCAGTTCTGGCATCCCCTCGCCCAGCGATTGATAGTAGGCGCCGGCCCTGGCCTCATCGCGGACCAGCAGGCGCACACCGTGGCCGTCGCGAAGTAATCGGCGCG
>JAGRIK010000083.1 GCA_020443325.1 Halioglobus sp. | reverse complement strand
TCATGTGGCCCGCGCTTCCCAGAACGGCACCGCCCATGCAGCGGCCCTGGCCATCCAGGTATTTTGTCGCGGAGTACAGGACGATATCGGCACCCAGCGGCAGGGGAAGCTGTAACGCCGGGGTACAGAAGGAGTTGTCCACGACGAACAGGCAATTGTTTTCCCTGGACAACTTTGACATCGCCGCCAGGTCGACAATTTCACACAGCGGATTGGAGGGTGTCTCCAGGAACAGCATCGCAGTCTCCGGCCGTATGGCTGCGCGCCAGGCGTCCTCATCGAGCAGCGGCACAAATGTCACGTCAACGCCAAACTTCCCCATAAACTTGCTGAACAGGTTGACCGTGGTGCCAAACACGTCGCGCGAACACACCACGTGATCCCCGGACTTGAGCAGCGCCATACAGGTACTGAGAATCGCAGCCATGCCGGACGCCGTCGCAACGGCTGCCTCAGCACCTTCCAGCGCGGCCAGGCGCTCCTCGAACGCGCGTACGGTAGGATTGGTGTAGCGGGAATAGACGTTGCCGGGTTCCTCCCCGGAAAAACGCGCGGCCGCCTGGGCTGCACTTTCGAAGATATAACTGGAAGTGGTGAAGATGGGCTCGGCATGCTCGCCCTCATGCGTCCGCTGGATGCCACTGCGTACAGCCAGGGTGTCGAGATGTGCCCCGGCCAGCGGGTCGTTATCGCTCATGAATTCGTCCTACACGTCGTTGTACAAACCGACGACGGCGCCGTCCGTTTGCAATTCCACTCGCCGTTCATTCTGTGCCTCATCGTTGCGTAGTAATTCCACTCGATCAAGGTAATTTTGATCAATATCACCGGTAATGTACTCGCCATTGAATACCGAACAATCAAACCCATCCACCTGCGGGTTACCTTCCAGTGAACAGTTGACCAGATCCTCGAGATCCTGGTACACCAGCCAGTCGGCACCGATCAGCTCGCAGACCTCCTCGACCGTGCGATTGTGCGCTATCAGCTCTGATGCGGAAGGCATGTCGATACCGTAGACATTGGGGTAACGCACCGGCGGTGCCGCCGACGCAAAATAGACATTCTCAGCACCTGCCTCCCTGGCCATATCTATGATCTGGCGACAGGTCGTTCCGCGCACAATGGAGTCATCAACCAACATAACGTTCTTACCCGAAAACTCCAGCGGCACCGGGTTGAGTTTCTGTCGCACCGATTTTTTGCGGTGACTCTGGCCTGGCATAATAAAGGTACGCCCGATGTAGCGGTTCTTCATCAGGCCTTCACGAAACTTGATATTCAGTTCAAAGGCCATTGACTGCGCTGCGATGCGGCTGGTATCCGGGATCGGGATAATCACATCGATATCCAGCTCGGGCCGCAGTCTGCGAATCTTCCTGGCCAGCGCCTCACCCTGGCGCATACGCGTTTTATAAATCGAAATACCATCAATCAAGGAATCGGGGCGCGCGAAGTAGACATGCTCGAAAATACAGGGCCGCAGCACTGCATTTTTCGCACAACGGCGACGATGCAACTGCCCTTCCCCATCGATGAATATCGCCTCCCCGGGCGCCACGTCATCGAGCAGGGTGAAACCGAGAACATCCAGGGCGACACTTTCCGAAGCAATCATGTACTCCTGGCCTGCTGGTGTCTCGCGGGTGCCGATGACCAGCGGCCTGATTCCCGCTGGATCGCGAAATCCGAAAACGCCGTAATTAACCAGCAGACCTACCACGGCGTAACCACCGCGACAGCGTTTGTGCACGGCTTCAACGGCGGTAAAAATATCATCTGGACCGGGATTGAGTTTACCCAGCGTCTGCAACTCATGCGCAAAAATATTGAGTAACACCTCAGAGTCGGAGTCAGTATTCAGGTGGCGCAGATCATCCTGGAAGATCTCCAGCGTGAGCTGCTCGGAGTTGGTCAGGTTGCCGTTATGTGCCAGCGCGATGCCATAGGGTGAATTGACGTAAAAGGGCTGCGCCAGCGCGATGCCTGAGCTGCCTGCCGTCGGGTAGCGCACATGCCCGATACCCATGGGACCTTTCAGTCGCTGCATGTGGTCCTGGCGAAACACGTCTCTTACCAGGCCTTCTCCCTTGCGCTGGCTGAACCTGCCGCTGCCACAGGTAACGATTCCCGCTGCATCCTGCCCGCGATGTTGCAGGACTGTCAGGGCATCGTATATCTCAGGTGCGACATCAGATTTCGCTACCATTCCTACAAGGCCACACATTCGACATCTACCTCACTAAGTTGATGGAGCCAGGCTTTGCCCGGACTGGTAATTGGAAAACACTTGTAGCGCCCATTGACCTAACATATCGACATGCGGCATCAACTGGGCCTGGTCCAGCCACACAAGATTCTGTGGCGGTGCCAGTTGCCGGAGCAAATACACCAGCACCAGTACAATGATGATACCGCGTGCAAATCCGAACACTGTACCGAGTATTCTGTCCAACAGGGTCAAGCCGGTGGCTCGCACCAGTTGTGCGCCAATTCTCCCGAGCACGCCAACCATCACCAGTGTACCGGCAAATAGCACGGCGTAGGCCGCAACGTAGCGGCCCGTCACATTGACAATCCATTGCGATAATACCGTCGCCATTTCACTGACAAACATGTTCGCAATGATAAATGCTGCAATCCAGCCGGCCAGGGATACCGCTTCCCGAATAAAGCCGCGCCACAGGCTCAGCAGAATCGACAGCCCGATTATGACAACAATTGCCCAGTCAGCCGCATTAAACTGTAGCCAGTCTACCACCGGAAATCAGGCCGCCTGCGCTGGCATCAGGGTAAATACCTGACGAGCATCGTTTTCACGCCAAACTCTGCATTGATGCTCGCCTGCATGCGCTCCAGTTCCTGCTTTTCAAACTTGGGCCCGACACAAACACGATAGAGTTGCTTCCCACCGCTGGACACTTTCGTGACGTAGGCCTTTTCGCTTTTTTGCAGTAATCGCAACCGCAATGCCTCGGCTTTTTCGGCGCTGCTGACCGTGGCGACCTGGAGAGTCCACGCCACCGGCACGCCGTCGGAATCGACCGCAAGCGGCTTCGGTGCCTCAGAGCGCACCTCACTGGCTGCGGGAGTATTCTCGGGGATTACCTCGGCCGTGTTCGATGCGATCGCGTCGACCACCTCTTCGTTGCCATCTGCCAGGACATCCCCATCCGGGAGCGGGTTATCCACGCCCTGCGCATAGTCGCTGTCTGTCAGCTCCGGTGACCCCCGGAGATCTCCCTGCCCGGGGGCCTCAATGCCCGCAGTTGAAACCGCTGGCGGTTCTGGAATACCCCGCGGTTGCATCGTCGTCGTTTTCTCTTCAGGCTCGACAAACACAATCGGCCAAAACACCACGCCCAATGCGAGCAGGATCAGGGCACCGACCAGTCGCTGTTTAAGGATATCGTTCACGTATCCCTCCCCACACAGGCCTTGTCCATCTGATCCGGCGCACCTTCGTACGCGCCGGCACAGGAGTCACCGGACGGGTCGAGCAACGGCAACACAGCTGCCACCGTGGTAAATGAGCCAAACACGACCAGCCTGTCACCCTCGCTCATGATGCTCTGGGCGCGCCGCAGTGCCTGGCGTATATTCTTGCTGGTACTGACCATGCCCTCGCCGGCCGCCGCCAACAGCGCAGCGATATCTACTGCACGGGCGGCGCGTTCGTTTTTCGGCTGGTCGGCCAGGAACCAGGCGTCGAAGTGACCGACCGCCGTGTCAACAATACTCTGGATATCTTTATCCGCCATCACAGAAAAAAGCCCAATTGTCCTTCCCTCGCAAGGTGAGAGTTGCAAATACTCGAGCAATTTACCCACCGCAGCCGGATTATGAGCCACATCGAGTACGTAATCCCGGCCTTGTATCCACCTGCACTGGCGACGTCCGACAGGCAGAGCGCGCGCCAGCGCTCGTGAAAAAGTGTCTTCATCGAACGCAATACCCAGCAATAACGCAGCCTGTACGGCTGCGCAAATATTTTCCGGCAGGACCGAGCCACATTCCCGGGGCTCCAGTTCCAACGGTTTTTCGTTCGCCGCCTGCACCACGGCCCGCCACCGTCCCTGGGCAAATGCCAGTGTAAACTCCTTTCCGAGGAAGAGTGCAGGCCGGGCACCCACTTCCGTGATGCAGCGCAACAATTCAGGTGGCGGATTTGAGTCCGCAATGACCACTGGCCTGGATTCGCGCAATATACCGGCTTTCTCGCACGCAATTTCGCCGCGGGATGCCCCGAGCCAATCCTGGTGGTCTAGGTCGATACTGGTAATGACGGCCACAGATGGATCTACCATATTCACGGCGTCAAGACGCCCTCCCAGACCGACCTCCAACACAATAATGTCGGGCGCGGACGCCTTGAAAACCAGCAGCGCGGCGAGCGCGGCAAACTCAAAGTAGGTAAGCGAAATAGCGCCCCTGGCCGCATCGATCGCGGTAAATGCCTCGATAATCTCGGCATCGGAAGCGTCGACACCGGCAACCCGGATACGTTCGTTGAATCGCAGCACATGGGGAGAGGTAAACGTACCTGTGCGATATCCCGATTCCAGCAGCAGCGCCTCAAGGACAGCCACTGTGGAGCCTTTGCCGTTCGTGCCGGCGACGGTGACCACGGGCTGGGACACCGGTAATAGCTCAAGTGCGCGGGCCACAGTCGATATACGCTCCAGTCCAAGCTCTATCTCTCGCGGATGAATGGTTTCGAGCCGCTGCAGCCACTGCTCCAGCGACGCATTACTCATCTCCTGCCACGACTGCTGTTGCGGCATCGTCGCTGTCTTTGGACTGGTCAATCGCTTTTTCTTCGAGCGGAGCCAGCGGGCGCCCCGTCAGCTTGGATAGCAAGCGCGCTATCGTATCCCGCATTTCCGTGCGGTGCACGATCATGTCGATAGCACCGTGCTCGAGAAGAAATTCACTGCGCTGAAAGCCTTTGGGGAGCTTCTGGCGAATGGTCTGTTCAATGATATTGGGGCCGGCAAACCCCGCCCGGGCGTCCGGTTCGGCGATATTGATATCACCGAGCAGCGCCAACGACGCCGAGACACCACCGTAGATCGGGTCGGTCATCACGGAGATATAGGGTATGCCTGAAATTTTCATGCGTTCTATTACAGCGCTGGTCTTGGCCATCTGCATCAGCTGAATGAGGGCCTCCTGCATGCGTGCTCCACCGGAGGCAGAAAAACACACCAGGGGCACTTTCTCTTCCAGCGCCAACTGGGCAGCCCGGGTGAATTTTTCGCCCACTGCGTAACCCATGGAGCCACCGTGAAACTCGAACTCGAACGCCACTGCGATCAATGGCAGCCCGCGCAATGACCCGCGCATGGCGATCAGGGCATCTTTTTCTCCCGTGGATTTCTGCGCCGCGGACAAACGATCGCGGTAGCGCTTCTTGTCCTTGAATTTGAGACGGTCCACAGGCTCGATATCGGACAGGATCTCCTCGCACTCGTCCTTATCGAAAAAACGGGCCAGACGCTTGCGTGCCCCGATACGCATGTGATGATCGCACTTGGGGCACACATCTTCATTGCGTTCGACATCCGGCCGGTAGAGCACTGCCTCGCATTTAACACACTTCTTCCAGAGGCCCTCCGGAACGCTGCTGGAGCTTTTGCCCTGTGCTTCGCTGCGCACACCGGCCGGCAGAATCTTGTCTATCCAGCTCATGTTCTTCCTCGCTACCGTTTAGAAGAGGGCATTATAAACGCGGAGCAGCATAACTAGTACTCCTTCGTGGTGATATTGCCGTGAAGGAATGCTAGGCGGCGCTGTCGATCCCCGTGCGAATATCCCCTAACAACCCCGCAGCAGCCTCGATGGCCGCCGCAGGGTCCCCGCCCTTCTCGATAACGTCCGCCATCGCGTGCACCAATGCGCTGCCGACGACGACGCCATCGGCAGTCTCCGCCACTGCCCGTGCAGATGCAGCGTCCTTGATCCCGAAACCCACCGCGACTGGCAATGCGCTGTGCTGGCGGATCGCTGCCACCCGGCTGGACACCTGGGCTGTATCCAGGTGGCCTGCACCGGTAACGCCTTTCAACGAGACATAGTAAATAAAGCCGCTGGCCCTGGCGGCAATCCGGCCAATGCGCTCGTCAGGCGTGGTCGGTGCGACCAGGAAGATGTTATCCATGTGTACGCGCTGCAATTCGGCGTTGATGCCATCGACTTCCTCCGGCGGGATATCCACCGTCAGCAATCCATCCAGACCCGCCGCTGCCGCCGCGTCGGCAAACTCGGTGTACCCCATGTGCATCACCGGGTTGGCGTAGCCCATCAGCAGCACCGGGGTCTCACTGTCGGTCGCGCGAAACTCGCGCACCATCTCCAGCACCGCCGCCAGGGTTGTACCACTGGCAAGCGCACGCTCATGCGCCAGCTGAATGACCGGACCCTCTGCCATGGGATCTGAAAATGGCACGCCCAGTTCCAGAATGTCGGCGCCGCTCTCGACCAGCCTGTGCATCAGGGGCACGGTGAAAGACTGGCCGGGGTCGCCCGCCACAACATAGGGGATCAGGGCGGTGCGGCCCTCCTGGGCCAATTCCTGGAAACGGTGCGCAATTCGACTCACTACATACTCTCCAAAGGGATAAACTAGAACTCGATACCGTCGAGTTGGGCCACCGTGTGAATATCCTTGTCACCGCGTCCCGACAGATTGACCACGATCATCTGCTGCGGCGTCATACCGGCTGCCAGTTTTTCTGCATAAGCCAGCGCGTGGCTGCTCTCGAGTGCCGGCATGATGCCCTCTATCCGAGTCAGGGTATGAAAAGCACGCAATGCCTCATCGTCATTGGCCACGACATATTTCACCCTGCCGGTATCTTTCAGCCAGGCGTGTTCAGGCCCCACACCGGGATAATCCAGGCCGGCCGAAATGGAGTGCGTGTGCATGATCTGCCCATCACTGTCCTGCATCAGATAGGTCCGATTGCCGTGCAGTACACCCGGTGTGCCCGCATTCAGCGGCGCCGCATGCTGGCCACTGGAAAGGCCATGCCCGCCCGCCTCGACACCGTACATCGCCACAGCTTCATCATTCAAAAAGGGGTGAAACAGCCCTATCGCATTGGAGCCACCACCCACACACGCCACCAACGCGTCCGGCAATCGCCCTGCCTGGGCGAGGGACTGGGCGCGCGCCTCACGTCCGATCACACACTGAAAATCGCGCACCAGCAGCGGATAGGGATGGGGGCCGGCGACAGTTCCTATGATATAGAATGTATCGTCGACATTCGTCACCCAATCGCGCATCGCTTCATTCATTGCATCCTTGAGCGTGCGGGAACCGGAGGTGACGGATATGACCTCGGCGCCCAGCAGTTTCATGCGGTAGACATTCAGTGCCTGGCGACGAATATCCTCCTCACCCATGAATACATGACACTCCAGCCCCAGTCTCGCGGCGATAGTCGCCGTTGCGACGCCGTGCTGCCCGGCGCCCGTCTCGGCGATGACTCTCTTCTTCCCCATGTGCTTGGCCAATAGTGCCTGTCCAATGGTGTTGTTAACCTTGTGAGCACCGGTGTGATTGAGGTCTTCCCGCTTGAGGAAAATGCGGGCGCCGCCGATATTGTCGGACCACCGCGAGGCTTCATACAGCGGTGAAGGCCGCCCCACATAATGTGTCAGGTCATCATCGAGCTCACGCTGGAACCGGGCGTCAGCCGAGAGCTCGCGATAGACTTCTTCCAACTCTGCCAGCGCCGCCATCAGCGTTTCGGAAACGAACTTGCCACCGTATTCACCAAAGCGGCCCTGGGCATCCGGCACTGTGGCGAATGCATCCTGTTTCGTGCTAATCGACATGTACTACTCCGTCCACGTGTTGTGCGGCTCGTACGGCCGCAACAAATTGCTCAATCTTGTCCGCATCCTTAATCCCAGGCGAACTCTCAACACCACCGCTGACATCCACTGCTGCGGGAAGCAACGTGCTGATTGCTTCTCCCACATTACCCGCGTGCAACCCCCCTGCCAGTATCGTCGGCAGCGACAGTTCACCCGGCGCGAGGCTCCAGTCGAACGTTTTTCCAGTGCCGCCTGGCACCCCCTCCTTCCAACTGTCCAGCAGCACTCCGCGTGCTCCACGGTATTTGCGACAGCTGGCGGCTATATCCAGCCCGGGCTTGACACGCAACGCTTTGATCCAGGGGCGGCCAAACTGCTGGCAGAACTCAGGCGACTCGTCGCCGTGGAACTGGATGAGATCAATGGGTACAGCGCTTAATATACGTTCAATACTGGCTGGCGGTTCATCGACAAATAACGCCACTACACTCAAGAACGGTGGCACTACATCAACTATTGCAACCGCCTGTTCGATGGAGACAGCCCTTGGGCTCGCGCCCCAGAACACCAGCCCGAGCGCATCCGCCCCGCTGGCGGCGACCGCGAGCGCATCTTCCGGACGGGTAATTCCGCAGATTTTGATGCGCGTGGCGGCCATATCCCCTGAAACCCAGCAAAAATAAGGGGCGCATCATAGCAGATCACGCGCGACACTGTCTTTAACGGTCGGGCCGCGATCAGGAATTAGTGCCGAGCAATATCGGTCCGTACGGGGTTGGCGGCAACGCGAATTCCGGTGGGTACTCGACATCGACCAGGTACAATCCGCTGGCTGGTGCGGTCTCAGCGCCTGCACTGCGATCACGACCTGCCAACAGCTGGTCTATCCAGCTCTCAGGCTTGCGCCCGTCGCCGACGGCCAGCAGCGCTCCGGCAATATTTCTCACCATGTGATGCAGGAACGCATTGGCTTTGATTTCCAGTACCACCAGGTCACCGCGGCGCCGGACATCCACAAACTGGACGTTTCGCATCGGGGTTCGGGACTGGCAGGAGGCCGCCTGGAACGCGCTGAAATCCTGTTCACCCAGAAGCGACTGCGCGGCGCGATGCATGGCCTGCGCATTGAGGGGGCGTCGGTGCCAGGTCACCTGCCCCTGCAACAACGCCGGGCGAATCACAGTGTTGGCGATAACATAGCGATAGCGACGCGACAGCGCAGAGAAGCGGGCATGGAATTCGGCGGCAACTGGAACCGCCCAGTGAACGCGAATGGCAGGTGGCAGGGACGCATTGCCGCCCATCACCCACGCTTTGCTGCTGCGCGCGACGGGGTTGTCAAAATGAATGATCTGGGCATGGGCATGGACACCGGTATCGGTACGACCGGCACACTGCACCCGAAACGGCGAATTGGCGATCCCAGCCAATGCCTGTTCGAGTTGATCCTGCACTGTGACGACACCGACATGCGGTTGCGACTGCCAGCCATTGTAGCGGCTACCGTCGTATTCGACACGGCACGCGATCCGCGTACCAGCGGGAAGCGGTTCAGCTGAAAAGGGACTCTCAGCCAATGCGGTCTAGCAGGGCGCGGGCCTCCGCTTTCAGATCCTCGGTACCTTCCGCGACGACCTCGTCAAGAATCTGGCGGGCACCGTCGTCATCCCCCATATCCAGGTAGGCACGCGCTAGATCCAGTTTGGTGGAGAGAGCGTTGCTATCGGCGGCAATAACCAGTTCTTCATCTTCCGCGCTGTCCGCAGTTTCGATTTCGAAGTCACTCGACAGATCCAGATCGTCTTCTTCATCGAGTTCGTCCTGCTCCTCGATCTCCAGATCACTGAAAACCTCCTCCAGCGATTCATTGGAGTCACTCAATATATCGAGAGGGTTGGGCGTCAGTCCGGGAGCCTTGTCAGCAGCACGCTCAGGGGTTGTCGGCAAGTCCAGCGAGTCTTCCACCGCGTCCGTCGTGGCGACTTCTTCCCCACCGAGACGCTCAATCATCGACTCAGCCCGTGCAATGCTATCGGGATCGCCAATTTCCATTACTTTCTTCAGCTGCTCCATCGCAGCGGCCTGGTTGTCGAGTTCAGCATAGATCTCCAACAACTTCAGCCGGTAAACCGGGTTTCCAGGCTCGGCAACAAGCGCATTATTGAGCAGGTCGATGGCCTGTGGATGGCGACCGTACGCAATATAAATATCGGCTTCGGCCAGGGCATCGGCGGCATCCACATCGGAGGCATATTCGTCGTGTTTATGCTCACCGTATCCACGGGTGCCGGGCCTGGACGACTCATCCTTGCTGGCGACGACTGTTTCCTCGTCGGCCGGCTCCACTTTAAGGCTCTGGTCCTTTAACTGCACATCTGCAAAAACATCTTCAGCGCGGGGCTCTGGGCGCTCCAACAGGGGCTCATCCTCCTCCGCGCCACGACGACGGGCGAACACAAAGCCCGCAACTGCCAGCACCACGGCCCCGAGAATGTACAGTAGATAACTGGTCCAGCTCTCTTCCGTCGCTGCTGGTGCCGGCGACTTATCAGCGGGTGGCTCAGCTTTTTCTGCGGCTTTTGGTTTCGCTGCTGGCTGGGTGCTTTCGGCGTCCTGTGCATCGCTACCTGCGGCGCTTGCCACAGTTGCCTCCGCCGCTGCTTCGCCTGCGAGTTCTTGATCGACCGGCACGGACTCAGGAGCCGGCACCAGTTCCGGTTCCGGTACTATCTCTTCAATCTCTTCAATCTCTGCGGCGGCAACCGTCCCACCGGCATCTGTCAGGGCACTTTGCAGTGCTGCGATCTGGTCGTCCTTCAGGGCGACAATACGCTGCAGAGTCTGGAGTTGCTGCTCAAGCGCGGCCAGGCGCTCCAGGGTATCTGCAGAGGCGCCACCTGCTCCAGCGGTTGCGGCGCTCTCAGCGGTTGGCTGCGGTGCCTCACCGGCGCTGACAACATCGCTGCCAGCGGGGCGCTGCGTGCTCTCCTCCACTGCCGCAGACTCCTCGGGCTCAGCCGAGATTCTCAGCGAGGGCCCACTGCTCGCGTACGGCGCTGTGTCCCGGCCTTCGCGCCAGGCGGCATTCTGCTCGCGCACTTCCGCCAGCGCAGTGGACAGGTCAGCTGAACTGATATCCTCGGCGCTGGGCAGATAAATGATATAACCGGCCTTGATACGGTTGATATTGCCGTTGATAAACGCGTCGGGGTTCAGGCGCTGGATGTCAAGCATGGTCTGGTGCACGGAAACGCCCGCAGGCTTCGCCATACTCGCGATTTCCCAGAGCGTCTGGTCCCGGTGAATCATATAGCGACTGCCGGGAGTCGGCGTACCC
This sequence comes from Halioglobus sp., assembly GCA_020443325.1. Classification (GTDB taxonomy): domain Bacteria; phylum Pseudomonadota; class Gammaproteobacteria; order Pseudomonadales; family Halieaceae; genus Marimicrobium. The sequence goes on along the minus strand of JAGRIK010000083.1, from coordinate 18,137 downwards.
TGCGTGGATGCGTTGTAATTGCGCTGTGGCATGGCGCCCGGCGCGAGATCGGAGCCCTGTACGTTTACGCGCCCGGAATTGACGTTGGCGTTATAGTCATAACCAGACGTCTCGTTTTTTTTTGCCGGCGCCGGGATGCCTTCGGTCGTGGCGACTCGTTCACTGGCGGAGACAACAGGGGTTGCCTGCGAGAAGACCGGCGGGTCTATCAGCACGGTATACTCGCGCAGCAGGCGCCCAGAGGGCCAGCGCGCTTCCACGATAAAATCCAGGTAGGGTTCAAGCACGGGCTCTTCCGAGCGCATCAGGATTCGTGCCCCACCGCGCCCATCGGACACGACCTCAAAGGTAATACTGGTCAGGAAGTAGGCCCGATCGAGGCCCAACTTGTCAAAATCTTCCGAGGTAGCGAGGCGAACCTTGATCTCGTCCTCGTGCAGTCCGCCCATATTGAGCAGGTCGACACTGGCTTTCAGCGGCTCATTGAGAAAGGACTCCAGCTGCATTTCGCCGAGGCCGAGCGCCATCAGGGAACTCGCGTGAAGACACCCCAACGAGAACGCCACAGCTGCTAACTTACGAGCCATACCAGCCCCTTATTATTGTACCCGCGAATTTCAAACCGACTCCCCTGATATCGGCCACTGCTTCCGGATGCCGTGGCGAGACCCTCAATACCGAGGTTCCCGCCAGCGCGCCACGCCATTTGAGCACATGTACTTCAAGCGTGCCCTGGCAACTCTTATAATCCGAAATTCGGCTCAAGTATCAGTGAATTACGGGCATTAATCAAGGTAGGTTGACACCAAGCTCTCGGCAATTTGCACACTATTTAATGCGGCTCCCTTCCTCACATTGTCGGAGACGATCCATAAGTTCAAACCCCGGGGGTGCGACAGGTCCTCGCGAATTCTGCCGACAAAAACCGCATCCTTACCGGCGGACTCCGTCACCGCGGTGGGATAACCGCCATCAGCCCGCTCATCCACGACGGTGACACCCGGTGCATTCTCAAGCAGCGCCCGGGCCTCCTCGGCAGTAATCTTATCCACAGTTTCGATATGCACGGCTTCTGAATGCCCAAAGAACACGGGCACGCGGACACACGTGGGGTTGACCAGCAATCCCGGATCGCCAAATATCTTCTGTGTTTCCCACACCATCTTCATCTCTTCGCGGGTATACCCGTTCTCCTGGAAGGTATCGATATGCGGCAGCACATTGAAGGCGATCTGCTTGGGATAGACCTCTGTGGTGATTTCCTGGCCATTGAGCAGCTTTGCTGTCTGCCCCGCCAACTCTTCAATAGCCTCCTTGCCTGTGCCGGAGACAGCCTGGTAAGTCGCCACATTGATTCGCTCAATGCCGACGGCATCATAAATAGGCTTTAGCGCGACCAGCATCTGGATCGTCGAACAATTCGGGTTGGCGATAATATTGCGCGCGGTGTAACCCGCCATTGCCTCGATATTGACCTCGGGGACAATAAGCGGGATATCTTCCTCACGACGAAAATGCGACGTGTTGTCGATAACCACACACCCCGCCGCCGCCGCTTTGGGCGCAAACTCCTCGGAAATACTTCCCCCCGCGGAAAATAACCCGATCTGTGCCTTACTGAAGTCGAATTCAGCCAGGTCTGTCACCCGGACGGGCTTGCCCCTGAATTGAATGCTCTTGCCCGCTGAACGACTGCTCGCCAGCAGGTAGAGGTTGCGCACCGGAAAATTGCGCTCCTCCAGCACACTGATCATCACCTCACCGACAGCACCAGTGGCACCCACTACTGCTACGTCATACTCTTTACTCATCTCTCATGTTCCTCTTTTTACGTTGCAGGATTCAAGCCTGGCGTGCCCTACCGGATAACGTCGAACAACCACGGTGACGCCTGGCGCCAGCGCTGTTCGTATGTGCGAATAGCATCTGCGTGTTCAAGCGTCAGCGCGATATCGTCGAGGCCGTTGAGCAGGCAGTGCTTGCGAAACTCATCCACCTCGAACGGGATAATCTCTCCAGACGGTGTTTCTATAGTCTGGCTTGCAAGATCGACAGTGAGCTCAAATTCCTCGCTGTACCCCTCACTGGCATAGAGCTCCGCAAACAGGCGATCGACTATCGCCTTATCGAGCTCGATGGGCAGAATGCCATTCTTGAAGCAGTTGTTATAGAAAATATCGGCGTAGCTCGGCGCAATGATGCAGTGGATACCGAAGTCCTCCAGTGCCCAGGGCGCATGCTCCCGACTCGAGCCGCAGCCAAAGTTTTCGCGCGCCAGCAGTACACTCGCGCCTTTATAGCGCGGCTGGTTAAGGGGGAAATCGGGGTTCAGCGGACGGTTGCTGCAGTCCTGCCCGGGCTCACCTTCATCCAGGTACCGCAAGCCGTCAAAAAGATTCGGGCCGAAACCGCTGCGCTTGATCGACTTCAGAAACTGCTTGGGGATAATCAGGTCCGTATCCACATTGGCGCGATCCATCGGGGCTGCTATGCCCTTTAAAACGGTGAAACTTTTCATACAATTCGCTCCTACCAATCTCTCACATCGACAAAATGTCCGGCCACCGCTGCGGCCGCTGCCATCGCCGGGCTCACCAGGTGAGTCCGGCCGCCAAAACCCTGGCGCCCTTCAAAGTTGCGATTTGAGGTGGATGCGCAGTGCTCCCCCTCCCCCAGTTTGTCCGAGTTCATCGCCAGGCACATCGAGCAGCCGGGCTCACGCCATTCCAGACCGGCGTCAGTGAAAATCTTGTCCAGCCCTTCCGCCTCTGCCTGCTTCTTGACCTGGCCCGAGCCCGGCACAACCAGCGCGCGCTTGACGTTGGCGGCGACTGTCCTGCCTTTCACCACCGCTGCTGCGGCGCGCAGATCCTCGATACGGGAGTTGGTGCAGGAGCCGATAAATACCGCGTCCAGTTTGATATCCGTAATCGACATTCCCGCCTTCAAGCCCATGTAGTGCAGCGCGCGCTCAGTCGCGGCGCGCTTGCCGGTATCGTCGATTTTTGCTGGATTGGGGATGACGCCATTGACGGGCAACACCATTTCCGGCGACGTGCCCCAGGTGACCTGGGGCTGGATATCCTCCCCGCGCAATTCCACAATGCGATCGAAGTGCGCATCCGCATCACTGTGCAGTTCGCGCCACGCGGCCACAGCCTGGTCCCACAACGCTCCCTCGGGCGCATAGGGTCGCCCCTTCACGTATTCAATGGTGGTGTCGTCGACGGCAATCAAGCCCACGCGCGCGCCGGCTTCGATAGCCATATTACAAACGGTCATGCGCCCTTCCATGCTCATCGCGCGCACCACCTCGCCACCAAACTCGATAGCGTGATGCGTACCACCTGCGGTGCCTATCTCACCGATGATAGCCAGCACAACATCCTTAGCGGTAACACCCTGCTGCAGCTGGCCGTCGACGCGTACCAGCATGTTTTTCATCTTCTGCTGGACCAGGCACTGGGTCGCCATCACATGCTCTACATCGGAAGTGCCGATACCCTGCGCCATCACCCCGAGTGCGCCGTGCGTGGATGTGTGCGAATCACCGCAGACGATGGTCATGCCGGGGAGTGTGACACCCTGCTCTGGCCCGACCACGTGGACGATGCCCTGGCGCACGTCGTTGATCTCGAACTCCAGTATGTCGAAATCACGGCAGTTGTCGTCCAGCGTCTGCACCTGCAACCTTGAGATCGGATCGGTTATACCAGCCACACCACCCATGCGCTCATGTACCTCGGTGGGCACATTGTGATCTGGCACCGCAAAGTTGGCTTCCAGGCGCCACGGCTGGCGATTCGCCAGGCGCAGTCCCTCAAAAGCCTGTGGCGAGGTCACTTCGTGGATCAACTGCCGGTCGATATAGATCAGTGCGCTGCCATCGTCGCGCTCCTGAACCAGGTGGCTCTGCCACAATTTGTCGTAAAGCGTTTGTCCGCTCATGGGGCACCTCTTTAGCTGAAATAAAACACTGGATTTCTACGCCGGAAATTATGGGCTTGTATTTTAGATAACTCAAATTTATTATTTTTATCATATAGATTCCCAAATGGAATACATAATATGGATACCCAGAACCTCAAAGCCTTCCTGCTGGTGGTTGAAACAGGGTCGTTTTCGCTGGCGGCACAAAAGCTGCACCTGACGCAACCCGCTGTCAGCAAACGCGTGGCACAACTCGAAGAACAGCTGAATATCACGTTGTTCGACAGGATCGGCAAAACCATCAGTACAACGGAAGCCGGCGAGGCCCTGCTCCCTCACGCCCGTGCCGTGCAACTGGAATTGCAGGCGGCAGAGCAATCCGTCCGCGACCTCGCTGGCGCGGTCCGCGGCAGGCTGCGGCTGGCAACCAGTCACCATATCGGACTGCACCGCCTGCCGCCGGTATTGAGCTTTTTCAACAAGACCTACCCAGAGGTGCATCTGGATATCGACTTTATGGATTCAGAACAGGCCTATCAACTCACCCTGCGCGGAGAGGCGGAGATCGCCGTGGTGACGCTGGCCCCTGCGCCGGTCGCGAATATCATCACACGTACCATCTGGTCCGACCCGTTGGATTTCATGGTGCAGGCGGAGCATGAACTGGCCGGCAGGAAAAAAATGGACCTGGAAGAGTTAAGCAGGCATCCCGCCATCCTGCCGGGACTTAACACCTATACCGGGCAGATCGTGAAAAACCTGTTCGATCGCCGTGGGCTGCCGATGCAGATCGCTATCGCGACAAACTACCTTGAAACGATTCGGATGATGGCAGCGGTGGGGCTGGGCTGGACAGTACTGCCACGGAGTATGCTGGACGCATCGCTGGCGGCCCTGCCGATTCGCGACGCGCGCATTGAGCGCTCGCTGGGCGTTGTCCATCACGAAAGCCGCAGCCTGTCGCGAGCCGCGCGCGCCTTTATCGACGCGCTGGAGTCCGTTGAAGACGTGGAACCGAGCTAAGGCACCTCTGAATAGTGCAGGAATGCCTCGGAGGCGCCCTAACTTTTTTCCTTTTCCTGCAACACCCCGTCACCGCGGCGCCCGTCTTTCCACATCCCCTTGTGGTCGGGAAAATAAAACGTGCCGCTGAACCGCGCGACAACACCGGCACTGTTATAGATCCCGCCGCTGCAAAAACCGAATCGACGCTTGATGCTGACCTGCTCTACATCCGCCTGTATCCACTGACCGGGGCGAGCCGAGGAGATGTAGTCAATACTCAGGTGCACCGTGGGACTTCCAGAGGTGACGCCACGCGCCAGGTTGGCACCGGTAGCCGCCGTGATATCTGCCAGTGTCATCAGCACACCGCCGTGACAGATACCCATCGTGTTACTGTGCTGCGCCTGTACCAGCAGCCCGAAACTCGCGCTCTCACCCTCTATCCGACGATAGGAGGGTTGCAGGCTGTCGGTGTAGCCCAATCCGGTTGGCAGGCGCTCAAAACCTGCCGGCGCATTCTCTTCAGTACCTTCACTCACTGCCTACTCCTTAAAATATTCCCATCGACAGACCTGCCGCGAAAGCCTGTCCCAATTCCTCACTCGCCCGCTGATGCCCGGTGCACCACTCCCCGCGCAGGATAACGGGCTCCGCGGCCGCGGGAAACGGGTAACCGGACAGAATACGCTCGGCCTGGCGCTGCGCACCGCGCCCATCGTTTCCCGCGCTGATCAGCAACGCATACGGCACGACCAGACCGCGCGCAATAGCGGGATAAAATGTGCGGTCCAGGAAATCCTTCATCGCGCCGCACAGCGCGCCGCTGTTTTCCGCCATGACCAACAGCACACCATCCGCGTTCGACAGGTGCACTGTATCGGCATCCCAGGCGCGCCTCACCGTCACCGCAACCCCCGACTCCAACTGTGCGCCGCGCCAGGCCGCCCTGGCCAGGTGCGCGCAGGTGCCACTCTGGCTGTGATAGACAATCAACAGGGATTTCATACGCCGTTCGCCACTTACCATCAGCAGCGTGAATTGGAACACAGTAGAACCGGGCTGTCATGCAAACGCCGCACGCGCCTGCGGCTCACTTCGAAACGTGAGCACCGCTGAATGATGAATTAGTACAAGCACAGCCACCCGCGGCCTGTTCATCCGGGAACTGAGGTGCTCTAATACCGCGCTGATGCAGCGTTCCCAATACTCGAACAAGCCTGCGAAATTCCCGGAGGAACCCTACATGGACACGGTAAACAGACAGTGGTTATTGCGAGAACGGCCCCGGGGTGAAGTCGGCCCCCAACATTTCGAGCAGGTGAAATCCCCAATGCCGCAACCGGACCTTGCCGCCGGACAGGTACTGCTGAAAACACTGATGCTGGGGTTTGATCCCGCCATGCGCGGATGGCTGGAAGATGCACCCAGTTACCTGCCGCCAGTCGCCATCGGCGAGCCGATGCGCGCCAGCGGTGTCGGGCAGGTCGTAGAATCAGACAATGAGGCACTGCCGGTGGGCACCCTGGTGCAGGGCTTGATGAACTGGCAGGAGTACAGTATCGGCGATCCCGCCGGGCTGATCCCGCCGACAGCGCTGCCCGCGGGCACTCCGCCCAACCTCGCGCTCAGTGTGTTCGGCAGCACCAGCCTCACCGCGTACTTCGGGTTGCTGGACGTCGGCAAACCGCAAGCGGGTGACACAGTGCTGGTTTCGGGTGCGGCCGGGGCCACCGGCTCAGTCGTCGCCCAGATCGCCAGGTTGAAGGGCTGCCGCGTGGTGGGCCTCGCCGGTGGACAGGAAAAGTGCGACTGGTTGCGGACCGCCTGCAAGCTCGATGCCGTCATCGACTATAAAAACGAAGCGTTGCAACAGCGCATCGGCGAACTGTGCCCAGAGGGCGTTAACGTGTTCTTTGACAATGTCGGCGGGGATACACTGGAGGCCGGTATAGCCCACATGGCCGACTTCGGCCGAATCGTCCTTTGCGGTGCAATATCGGGCTATAACGATGTCACACCCAGGCCGGGCCCGAGCAATCTCATGCTACTGACCAGCCGCCGCATACGGATGGAGGGGTTTATCGTACTCGATTACCTCGATCGGGCCGGCGAGGCGATAGAGGCCCTCAGCGAATGGGTGCTCGGTGGCGAAATCGCCTGGCGCGAGGATATACAGGAGGGCTTCGACAACATCCCGGGTACTTTGCAGCGCCTGTTTACAGGCAGCAATGTCGGAAAGCAATTATTGAAACTCGCGGATCCGGAGTAGTTATCCACAGGGTATTCTGTGGATAACATTGGGGACAGTGGTTACAGCGCGAGCAACATCCGGTCAAAGGCGCGCGCATTGCGACCCGGACGCAATGCAGACGGAAAGAAGCTTAGTCTATTAATTTCAAAGACTTAGCGTTTTTTTATAGCACTTCCGGCCACCATTCACAGAAATAACGTGGGGTTATCGAATTTTTGTGGATATCATCCGCCACAAAAGGTTGGCGAATACTAGCAGTATAGCCCGCTATTTATGGCGAATAGCCCAGCAGGCGTGGATCTTTCGGTTGCGCTGGAAGTCCGGTGGCAGGGTTGCTGTGGTGATATCCTCACAGAGGAACTCTTCCTGCAGTGACTCATCCAGCGCGAAGCCGCGCAGATTATTGGAGAAATACAACTGTCCTTTTTGGCGCAGCACCGCCATGGATTTGCGCACCAGCTCGCCGTGGTCGCGCTGTACGTCAAAACTGTCGGACATGGCCTTGGAGTTCGAGAAAGACGGCGGATCCAACAGTATCAGGTCGTAGCGATTGCGTGCCCTTGCCAGCCAGGATTGGCAGTCTTCCCGAATGACCGTATGCCGCCCTTCCTCCAGTGCATTCGCCGCAAGATTTTTCCTGAGCCAATTCAGGTAGGTATTGGAAAGATCGACACTGGTGGTGGAGTGCGCGCCCCCGAGTGCCGCGTGGATGGTGGCGGCACCGGTATAACAAAAAAGGTTCAGGAAATCCTTGCCCTTCGCCTCTTGCGCAATGCGCAGGCGCAGGGGGCGGTGATCGAGAAACAAGCCGGTATCGAGGTAATCGTGCAGATTCACCAGCAACCTGGCATCGCCCTCTTGCACCGTCAGCAGTTCGCCCCGGCTGTCCTGCCGCCGGTACTGCTCCTTACCACGCTGGCGACTGCGCTGCTTGTAAACGATATTGTCGGCTGCGATTCCAAGGGCCGCCGGCAATGCCGCACGCACCTCATCGAGTCGGAGTTCCGCCGCCTCGGGATCGATTGATTTGGGTGCCTGGTATTCGGCCACATGGACGTACTGCCCATAGACATCCACGGCCACCGAATACTCCGGCATATCCGCATCGTACAGGCGATAGCATTCCACATTCTCCCGTTTCACCCAGGATGCGAGTCGCTTGCGATTCTTGACAATCCGATTGGCGAACATGGTGGCTCCCGCAGAGAGAACGGGGCCACTGTCGACTGCGGGTTTGCCAACATCACGCAACTCGTTATCAGCGAGGTCAAACAACAGCAGGCTGGTGGCAAGCTTGCCATTGAACAGTGCGTAGCGCTTGTGGCTGCGCAATCCTGTAGCCTTACCCAGATCGAGATCCGACGTCAGCACAGCGGCGTGCCAACCCTTGAACTCCCTGATCATGGCTTCCCCCAGTTGCCGGTAAAGCCCGACCAAACTCTCTTTCTCGCCGATGCGCTCGCCGTAGGGTGGATTGCACACCAGCAGCCCAAAGGGCAGCGGCCGGTGATCGGGCCGGGTCAATTCGGAAACGGGCTTGCAACTCACCCGCACCACTTTTTCCAGTCCGATACGGGCGATGTTCTCCTGCGCGCGACGGATCACCGCCGGATCCCAGTCGTAGCCGCGTATCTCGGGGAGTTGTGCCGCCCTGCCCCGTTCAGCGCGGCTGCGAGCGTCACTGAGAATGGCCTGCCATTGCGGTGCGTCGTGCACCAGCAGCTGCTCGAAACCGAAGCGTTTGCGCCCCAGGCCCGGTGCGATATCGGCGGCCATCATCGCGCCCTCCAGCAGGAGGGTGGCAGAACCACACAATGGATCGATCAACGCACCACCACGCGCGGCAACGCCAGGCCAATCCGCGCGCAGCAACACCGCCGCCGCCAGGTTTTCCTTCAGGGGGGCGACACCCGCCTGTAGCCGATAGCCGCGCTGGTGCAAGCTGCCGCCGGAAAAATCCACTGACAGGTGGGCGCGATCGCGCACCAGGCGGATATTCAGGCGCACATCGGGATTGGCGCGATCAACCGAGGGACGCTGCGCGCCATCGTCGACGAACCAGTCGACGATGGCGTCCTTACTGCGCTGGGCACCAAACTGGGTATTGCGGATATTGCGGTTTTCACCGGAAAAATCGATGGTGATGGTTTTTTGCGGACTGAATATCCGCCCCCAGTCGATATCCTTCATGTTGCGATAGAGGCTGTCACCATCTTGTGCATCCAGTTGCGCGATGGGCCACAACACGCGATTAGCCAGGCGCGACCACAGGCAGGCGCGGTAGGCCAGAGCGCGCGGCCCGGTGAAATGCACGCCCGCAACAGTCTCCCGCGTGGTCTCGGCGCCGAGGCTGCTGAGCTCATGCGCCAGCAGCGACTCCACACCCTTCGGGCAGGTGGCAAACCAGGCGTTTGTGTCTGCAGTAATCAGGGGCAAGCCATTCATCCTCTGTAGAAGAAGGTAGGGAGTAAGCGCATGGATTCAAAGTCTTGGCGGGTGTGAACCAGTGGACAATCAGTGCGTGTCTGAGCGTTTGACCGGAGCCCTTTTGGAGGAGCGCGAAGACGCTTTTTTCGGTGCAGCTTTGCGCTTGGGCCTGGACTTGGCTTTTGGCTTGTCTGCCGCCGAGGGTTTCGCGGACGTTGCGTTGGCCGCCTTCTCCTTGTGCATCACATCCAGCACGAGGTTACTCGAACTTTCCATATAGTGGATATAGCGATCGTACTCGTCATCTGACAGGCGCCGCAGCTTATCGTGCTGGCGCATCAGGTTTACAAACCGCCGCTCCCGCTCGTACTGTTTGGGCAGCGCAAGCACTCCCCATTGCTCGAGTGCTTTCTCCAGCGCAGGGTTGTAGGTCCGCATGAACTTGATCAGGAATGGGATGGGGTCGTGGCGCGCCAACAGGGCTGCGCTGCGCAACATCAACTCCAGCGGCATGATGGTTTCGCCGCTCTCAATATCTTCCAGCACAGCGCGATCAGACAGGCCCAGGCTTTCCGATAAGTCTTTCAGCGACATACCCGCCGTTTCGCGCGCATCCTGCAGGAAGCGACCGGCCTCGGCCATCGCCTCCAAACGCTCGGGCTCGAGCTTGTTCAACAGGGCGTTGCGCAGCCAGCTCTCACCGAACATCGCTGTCAGCGTCGCCGTGTTGCGCGCGAAATCGAACGTCCCGCCCGCTATTTGTTCTGTCCGTTTGCGGAGGGCGTCCAGTAAGGACTCGCTGTCTTTTTCTTTGCCTGCCATGTGCACAGCATAGCAGAAATCAGTGCTCTGGCGGCAAGCCTGTTTCCAGCGCAAAAATGCGCTGCAAAATTGCGCGCCATTCCGTGTACTGGGTGTCCAGGCCGCCACTGAGTTTGAAGACCGTGCCACTGACCTCCATCACGGTGGGCGCGACCTCATTGTTAAAACCCAGTGCCAGTTCATCCAGGTCCTGCTCGTGTATCTTGGACCACTTGTACGCGTTGTAGGTCTGTTCCAGAGCGATGAAGGAACCGCGCCTGCCCTGGCTGCCCCGGCTGCCGACCTTCGCCTCGTACTCTTCCCGGTAGTCGGCCTGCTCGGCGCCGAACTGGCGCCACAGGTTGTAGGTGGGGGCCATCTCCTCTGCCAGTCGCGCGTACTGTTCATCGACTGTATCGATAAAGAGGTACTCCTGGTTGCGGATCCGCTCCACACGGGCCAGCATCGGATCATCCGCGGCCGGCAACCGGACCAGCGTATAGATCCCGTCGGGGGAACTCTCAAGGTAGGAGCCAAACACCTCTGGCGCGAGCGCGCTGGCATAACGCATCAGCGCAATCTGTCGCAGGTCTGTCAGCTGTTTTGCGCTCATCTGCCGACGCACAGCCAACAGGTCCGCAGCGATGTTCTGGTACACATCCATATAGGGGTCGCCGGGGACTTTTACCGGGTAATCGGAGGGAGTCGTCGTTCCGGTGTAAACCTTGTCCAGCCACTGTGTGCCAGTTGCATCTTTCGCCACAATGCGCAATTCCAGGCGCTGCCCGTCGGAGTGCAGTATGGTGCCGGTAACCAGCAGTTCGGAGGAGTCCAGCGGTTCAGGCAGCACCCGCACCACACCCCAGTCACCCGAATCGACCAGGATCTCACGCAACATTACTGGCATGTACTTCGCCTCGGCCTTGCGAATTTCGGGGAATATACCGAGCTTGCTATGGGTGGCTTCGTCCGCGGGAATACCAGGATCAAACGTCACCAGCCCGACGTCCACCAGGGCGGCGTCGTCTGCGCTGTGTACTGACGCCGCGTGCAACACAAGGTACACACTGATAACAATGGCGACGACAAACCCCCTGAGCGCCAGCCCGGCGGACCTGCCTGGTAACACAGCTATCGGGTTTCGGTGGTACATACCGTGCCTCTGGTCAATGTCACTTCGCATTTGTAGCCGCTTTGACCCGGTTCGAAGCGGTTGTAAACCCGGTTGAGCAGGAATGGGAAGGATACCTGGCTGCTGACCACAGTGGTCGCGATATTGAGTTTCTGGCCCGCTGCACCGATGGTCATCACATGCTGAATGGCCAGCCCATCGGGCAACAGCAACTTGAACACCAGTTGATGCCCGTTCCAGCCGCAAATCTCCGTGCCGAATGGCGTTTCAACCCTGCGCAATTCGCCGGGATAAAATTCGCAGGTGAGGTCGAAATCCTCCTCGCGCTTTACGCGAACCTTGTGTTGATCCTGGGTAATCTCCAGCAGTGGCGATTGCGTGATCAGGTCGGCCATCCGCACCAGCCCCAGGATCGATTCGCCGCTGTTCGCGCCCGAATTACCAATGACCATGCCACCGCCATAGGCTCCCTGCTGCATATTGCCCTGTTGGGCGCGTCGCTTGGCCTCGCGATTTAGCTCCCCTACCACGGAATCCAGTTTCTGCTGGGTATTGTCACTCTGGCCGTAATCCAGCTCCCAGGAACCGCTGAAATCCACTGCCTGCGAATTGTCGTTCTGCAGCACGGCGCGTTTCGGCGCTGGACTGTTACAGGCGCACAACAGGGCACACAACACCAGGAGTGAGGTTTTCGAGAGCAACGATAGTGACCGACTAAGCATATGGTTGCGCAGTTTACCCCAGCCGGTTCGCTGACGGCGAGTACTTGCCGAAGATTTCCATCGTCAACCGGGCGTCGCTGGCCAATGACTCCCTGAACACGGCACGCTCCCGACGCTATATCGCGACGGTTCAGTATGCTAAACAGCCTTTGCGCAAAACTCGGCTACTATATCGGCATCGATAAAAACAACGGAGTAACACAACAATGCCAACCAGCATGAAAGTCGGTGTCTGCCTGCCTTACATGAAAGCGGGACTGGGCCGCGAGGACTACCAGGCCTGGTTCAAGGCCATCGACGACGGCCCGTTCCACGCCCTGTCCTGCGGCGAGCGTATACACGGCCCAACCTACGATATGCGCGTGCTGCTGGCCGCCGCGACAATGGCCACCACACGCGTTGAGCTGACCCCTACGTTATATGTCCTGCCGATGCACAGCGCCCCACGAGTCGCAAAAGAAGTGGCCACGCTGGACATACTCTCCGGCGACCGGGTTAACAGCATCGTGCTCGGTTACGGCGGCCGGCCAAAAGATTACGAGGCGCTGGGCGCGCGTTTTGAAGGCCGCTACGGCAGAATGGATCGCCAGGTGGAGGAGATGCGTAAAGTCTGGCGTGGCGAGGAAGTAGTATCCGGGGGTGGCGAAATCGGCCCCACGATGAACCGACCCGGAGGCCCGCGCCTGCTGGCCGGTGCGATGGGGCCAAAGAGTATCGAGCGCTGCGCACAATGGGCCGATGGCCTGTATGCCTGGTCGGGCAATGGCGAGGAGGCGGAACTGAGCGCGACATTTGCGATGGCCGAGGCCGCATGGGCGCGCGCGGGGCGAGAACAAATCCCCTATCGCATGGGCGGCTTCTGGTACACCCTCGCCGATGGCGGACAGCAAAAGCTCTACGATTACGTGTACGAGTACCTGGCAATTGCCGGCAGCGAGATCGCCACCATGATGGCGCAGTCGGTACATCGCAGTTCAGCAGACGCGGTGCGTGAGGCGCTGGACAATGCCGAGGCGGCAGGCTGCGAAGAGTTGTTCGTCGTTCCGGCGACAGCGGAGTTGTCCGAGGTCGATCGCATGAGCGAACTGCTCGCACGGCGCTGACAGCGCGTGTTACATCGCGGCGAGAAACGCTTCCCGGGTATTGAGCTTGTGCAGTTTTCCGCTGGCATTCTGTGGCAGCGGCTCATTCAAAAAGCGGATATGCCGGGGCACCTTGTAAGCCGCCAGCCGATTCTTCAGGTGCGCTCGCAGTTCGCTCTCACTTAGCACTTCCCCGGGATTGAGGTGCACAACCAGCGCCAGTTCCTCACCCATGGCCTCGTCGGGCACGCCGAAAACCACGTTCTCCTTTACCTGCGGTAACTCGTAGACGGCCTGCTCGATCTCACCGGGGTAAATATTCTCACCGCCGCGAATCACGATCTCCTTGATACGCCCGGTAATGTGCAGAAACCCATCGCTGTCGATGCGCGCCAGGTCACCGGTCTTCATCCAGCGCCCGGCATCGAACGTCGCGGCGTTAGCCTCATCCTTGTGCCAGTAGCCGGGTGTACAGGTGACGCTGTAAACCTCGAGCTCGCCACCCACTGTCGGATCCTGTTCAACGCCACTGGCATCCATAAACCGCATCTGTGTGATGGGCGATACAATGCCAGCGCTGGCGGGGCTTAAGTCAAACACCGCGCCACTCATGGTAGCGCCGACCGCGAACGTTTCTGTCATCCCCCATCCCGCGGAGCGGCTGGGTTCACCGCATTTTTTGCGAATCAATTCAGGCAGGCCCGCCGGTGTCGCCGCACCAGCCGCACTCACGCGCATCAGCGAATCGGTGTTATAGCGATCGAAGTCGGGGTGGTTCAACAAATCCTGGATCACGGCGGGCACGCTGGCCAACCCCGTTATCTTCTCCGACTGGATCAACTCCAGCGCCTTCAGTGCCTCCCACTTGTACATCATCACAACTTTCTGGGCCGTGTGAATCGGCAGCACGAAACCCGCCAGAAGCCCGGTGGCATGGAACAGTGGCACGGTCAGCAACGGTGTCTCGCGCTCAGCCCCACCGCGAAACTCGCGTGCACCTTCCAATTCCATCAGCAGGTAACCGAGAAAAAACATATTCATCAGGGACTGGCAGGCAGCGATATGCCGGTGCAACACCCCCTTCGGGAAACCGGTGGAGCCTGAGGTATACAAAATCACACAGCTGTCTTCGCCGGTGAGTTCGGGGATGATGTACTCCCTGCCCCGCCCTGCTGTCACCGCATCGGTAAACGCATCGACGTTGGCGATCGTCGGTCGCTCTGCCCCGCCGTCGACCAGCAGTACCTGTATACCCAACTGCGGTAGCAGTGACTCGATCAGCGCCAGGCGCGGCTCGTCACAGACCAGCAGCGTACTGCCGGAGTCGTCCAGGGAATAGCGCAACTCCTCCGTCTTGCCCCAACTGTTGACCGGCACCACTATCGCGCCTATCAGGGTGGCTGCGGCATAAGACACTATCCACGCTGGATTATTGCGCATCGCGATGGCCACCCGGTCTCCCTTACGCACACCGTAGTCCAGTTGCAAACTTGCAGCCAGGCCGTCGACCTGCTCAAAGTACTGCGCGTAGGTGTAACGCTGCCCTTCGTAAACGAGGAACTCCAGGTCACCGTGCGCTCGCGCCGCCTGTAGCACCTCGACCAGTGTTTTCGGCGCATGCTTGTAGGCAGGGTAACTGAATCCGTCGAGCTCGACCGCCTCCAGTTCAAAGAGACCGCCCGGGCCGGTGATTTCACGTTTCTTGTCGTGGACGTCAGCAGGTGTCAGGGTCATCATCGTTCTCCATTGCGCAAAAACACTTCTAGCAGCCACTCTAAAGCAAATTGACCGCATACACATTGGCATTCGGGGATTCCAGTCTCCCGGTTCAACCAGCGAGACCTCAACATTCCGTATTTTGAGGGGTCACACCCGGTCACGGCGATTTGGACTCCCCCTCAGCGCGGTGGAAGGCTATACTCGCAGCCTCTTGAGGGGACAATTCAGGCAATTTTTATGGCAAAACGTGTATACCTTTTCGATGAAGGCAGCAAGGACGACCGCGACCTGCTGGGCGGCAAAGGCGCAAACCTCTGCGAAATGACCAGCCTGGGACTGCCCGTGCCCTACGGCTTTGTCATCACCACCAGTACCTGTCGTGAGTACTTCCAGGCCGGGAATAAATTGCCATCGCTACTGGAACAGGAATACCGGGTTGCACTTGACCTCGTCGAGAAAAAAATGGGGGCTCGATTTGGCGATCCCGAAAACCCCCTGCTGTTCTCCGTTCGTTCAGGTGCGCCTGTTTCCATGCCCGGGATGATGAACACCATACTCAACCTCGGGCTCAATGATGAGATTACCGAGGGGCTGGCGGTCAAGACGGGCAATCCGCGTTTTGCCTACGATTCCTACCGCCGCTTTATCCAGATGTTTGCCGACGTCGTCCTGGATGTGGACGGCCACAAATTTGAGCAGGAACTGGAGCGCTACAAGCAGGCCAACAATAAGTCCGACGACGTCGATATGACAGCCGAGGACTGGCGCGAGATCGTGAACATCTACAAAACGCTGGCGAACATACCCGAAGACCCGTTCGTGCAGCTTAAAATGGCCGTGGAGGCAGTATTTCGCTCCTGGCACACACCGCGTGCGATCGTGTACCGCGAGATGAACAACATCGATGAAAGCCTGGGCACCGCTGTCGGCGTACAGGCAATGGTGTTTGGCAACTTTGGCGATGAGTCAGGCTCCGGCGTGGCATTCACGCGGAATCCCGCTACCGGTGAACACCAGTTTTTTGGTGAGTACCTGTTCAATGCCGCCGGCGAGGATGTCGTGGCGGGCATCCGTACCCCACTGCCTGTCTCCGCGCTGAAGGAGCGCATGCCGGCGATCTATGACCAGCTCTTCGAAACCCAGTCACTGCTCGAAAAACACTACCGGGACATGCAGGACATCGAGTTCACCGTGCAGGATGGCAAGTTTTACATGCTGCAGACGCGCAGCGGCAAGCGCACAGGGAGAGCGTCGATAAAAATCGCTGTGGATATGGTAAAAGAAGGCCTCATCACGGAGCGGGAAGCGTTGATGCGTGTCTCCCCCGAACACGTAGAAGCGTTCCTTCACCCGATGGTCGACCCCGCAGCCAAGAAAGACATCATAGCGACAGGCCTGCCTGCGAGCCCCGGCGGCGCGACCGGCAAGGTTGTATTCTCGGCTGAAGAGGCCGAGTCCGAAAGTGCAGCGGGACACAGCGTCATCCTGTTGCGCCGGGAGACCACACCGGAAGACATTCACGGCATGCGGGTCGCTGCCGGGGTACTGACGGAGCTGGGTGGCATGACCTCCCACGCCGCCGTGGTTGCCAGGGGCATGGGCGTCTGCGCCATTACCGGCTGTGGCGCATTGAGTATCGATACCGCCGCCGGTACTGCAACCACAGCAGAGGGTGTCAGCGTAAAACGCGGCGACATTATCACCCTTGATGGCACATCCGGCGAAGTCATGCTCGGTGACATCGCGAAGATCGAGGCGAGTTCCAGCGATGACTTCCAGGAGTTGTTGAGTTGGGCCGACAAACACCGGCGCTTGAGCGTACGCGCCAATGCAGAAACGCCCGAGGACGCCGCCAAGGCGAGGGAACTGGGTGCCGAGGGCATAGGCCTGTGTCGCACGGAGCATATGTTTTTTGCCGCGGAGCGGATTGGCGTGATGCGCGCGATGATCCTCTCGGAGACAGATGAGGAGCGGCAAACTTTCCTGGACCAGCTACAGGTGTTCCAGCACGACGACATCCTGGAACTGTTCAAGGTCATGGATGGCCTGCCGGTGACGATACGCCTGCTGGACCCGCCGCTGCACGAATTCCTGCCGCAGAGCGGCGAGGATATCGACGCGCTGTCAAAGCAGATCGGCAAACCCGCACAACAGATTCGGGAGATTACCCAGCGCCTGGCAGAGGTCAACCCGATGCTGGGCTTCCGTGGTTGCAGACTCTCGGTGGTCTATCCCACGATCACGGAAATGCAAGTGAAGGCTATTATCAGCGCCGCGGCGGATGCGATCGCCGAGGGCTTCCGCCCGCTACCTGAAATCATGATTCCACTGGTCATTAACGTGCGGGAAATCCGGCTTGTCACGGAGATAATCGATAAATGCATTCGCGAGATGGCCCTCGCCAGATCGCTGTCGATCCGCTACAAGATTGGCACCATGATGGAGACACCCCGAGCCACACTCGGTGCAGACCGCCTCGCACCGGAAGTCGAGTTCATGAGCTTTGGCACCAATGACCTGACGCAGATGACCTACGGTTTCTCACGCGATGATGCCGGCAAATTTATCCCGAAATATCTGAAGGAAAAGCTGATCGACGTGGATCCCTTCGTATCTTTGGACCAGCGCGCCGTGGGTCGCCTGATGGAAATAGCCATTAAGGAGAGTCGCGGCAAAAAGAAAGGAATCAAATACGGCATCTGTGGCGAGCATGGCGGTGACCCCCGTTCGATCCAGTTCTGCCATGACATTGGCCTGCACTATGTGTCCTGCAGTCCGTTTCGGGTACCCATTGCGCGGATTGCTGCGGCGCAGGCCAATGTGGGGGATGAAACGTCGTAGGCCCGCATGGAATGGCGTTTAATTTGGCGCTGACAGCGTATTGTAAAACCTTCATCTGAGATCTCGGCTTGTTTTCTGCTTGAATAGCAGCGAGAGGAATTTTCTCGTAGTGCTGTCGGGGGGTTAGTCGTGGTCGACGGGCTCGCACCCCAGTAGGCGTTTCAGTCGCTCCACGTAATTCGCTTGGTGAAACGCCTACTGGGGTACGAGCCCTGCATCCCAATGCT
>JAGRIK010000082.1 GCA_020443325.1 Halioglobus sp. | reverse complement strand
GCGACCCCGTACGTTTGGGTGAGGATATTCCGAATATCAGTGGCGCTACGCTGTCGTGTCGCAATGTTGTAGATGGAGTCAGGCGCTTGCTGGTGTTGCACGATCTGGTGCTTAAAAATGAGTGAAACACGTCGCATGCGACCGCTGCTGGGTACCTTTGTGGAAATAGGTGTGGATGGCTGCGAAGCTTCGGCGCAAAGCGCAATCAACGACGCTTTTGCCAGCATAGGGGTCATTGAGGCGCTGATGTCTTTTCAGAATCCAGACAGCGAAATCAGCCGCCTTAACAGGTACCCCGGAGAGTGGCAGCCCCTGAGCAGGCTTAGCCTGCGGGTATTGCGACTGGCCAGGGCAATAGGCATCGCCAGTCAAAATCGATTCAATTGCACGGTAGGCGGGCAGCTGGTCAGTTGGGGCGCATTGCCGGACCATGGCCCCACGGCAAGGGTTGATGTTGGCAGTCCGCTGGATATCGAACTCCGCTCGGGTGCCGCCCGGCTTCGGCGTGCTGTGCGAGTGACACTTGACGGCATCGCCAAGGGCTTTGCTGTTGATCGTGCCATCGAAGTATTGCAGCGGCGCGGCGTTGCTTCGGGCTGGGTAAACGCAGGGGGGGATCTTCGCGTCTATGGCGACCGCGCGCTGGATGTTAGTCGGCGAGGGTTGGACGGCACTTTGGAAGGACTCGGGTGTTTGCGCAATGGTGCGGTGTCGACGTCGTTCGTCGGCGATTATGCCGAACCCGGTCTGCCGGCGCGCATCGTCGGCGCGGTGGGAGGTAAAGACGGAGCCGGTGAAATGGTGACAGTTCTGGCATCCAGTGCATGGAGGGCGGATGCGCTCACCAAAGTCGCCGGTACCTGCGCGCAAGGGGCGCGCGACCAGCTTGTTGCCTCGCTGGGCGGTACCATGCTTGGCCTGAACACTGCCGCATGAAGCGATTAGCGGGCTATCCCCAGTGGTTTTTCTGTGCCCTGGTGCTGGCGCTGGCCGCGCTACTGGCTACAGGGGTCACACTGTTTCCGTCCATGTTGGAAATGCGCATGGATGTCGAAGTGCCCTGGCATGTGGAAGGTGGCGTTCGACTGGCCGCTGC
Source organism: Halioglobus sp. (assembly GCA_020443325.1). Lineage (GTDB taxonomy): Bacteria > Pseudomonadota > Gammaproteobacteria > Pseudomonadales > Halieaceae > Marimicrobium. The sequence goes on along the minus strand of JAGRIK010000082.1, from coordinate 10,283 downwards.
GGTGATGCATTGCGCTGCGGGATTTGTGCTGGCGAGTATGGTTGGTGCACTACTGGCCATTCACGTCCGCATCGGTTGGCGTCGACGCCTGAATCGCATCAGTGGCATGGCGCTGTTGATCCTGATTGCTCTGATGATGCTAACCGCACTGGGTATTTACTACTTTGGTGATGAGGCATGGAGCCGCGTTAGCAGCATACTGCACAGCTGCTCGGGGTTGATGGCCTCGTTGATATTTATCTGGCACGCGGTCAAGGGCTGGCGCTTGCGTCGAGACCCATCTGTTTGGAAGCACAACCTTGTAAATCTGTAACCGATACAGTTAGTCGCTCCTGCAATCTTCTCCAAATATCGGCTCTCCAAGTCCTGCCAAGGCGGCTATGTCATCGCAGGTGAATAAACTGATGGCGATCGCAATGTCTCCTCATGAGTATCTTGCGATATGACCAAGCTCCGGGTCACCCGTTTCAGTGGCTGTCCAGCAGTTCGATCCAGTGGACCACGGGGACGCCTGACGCGGCCTGTAGGTGCAGCTGACAACCTATGTTGGCGGTGGCGATAAGGTCCGGTTTGTCCGAGCCAAGCGTGCGCAGCATCGTCTCGCGCAGCCGCTCGCTGGTGTCGGGCTGAAGGATTGAGTAGGTGCCCGCCGAGCCACAGCACAACAGCTTTTCTGTGACGGTGGCGATATCGAAACCGGCCCGGCGCAGCACCGTGTCCAGCAGTGTCGGCTGCTGCAGCGCGTGCTGCATGGTGCAGGGCGGGTGAACGGCGACCTTACCGACCCGTGTGTTCACCGCCAGTTGCTGCAGATCTTCATTTTCCAGTATCTGGGCGAGGTCGCGGGTCAACAGGGTGACTCTGCGGGCTTTTTCGGCGTAGGCCGGGTCATCGGCCAGCAGGCGTCCGTAATCCACCAGCATCGCACCGCAGCCCGTCGCGCTGCTGACGATGGCCTCTGCGCCCATTTCGATATACGGCCACCAGGCATCGATGTTGCGGCGCATATTGTCGAGGCCCTCGGCGTGGGCGGCCAGGTGGTAGTTCACGGCCCCGCAACAACCGGCGCTTGGTGCGCTGACCAGCGTGATCCCGAGTCTGTCCAGCACGCGCCGTGCGGCGGCATTGGTGTTGGGTGTTGCGGCACCCTGCACACAGCCTTCCAGCACCAGCATCTTGCGCGGATGTTCCTGTCCAGGCAGTGGTTTAGGAACCTGGCGCGCTGGTATCTTCTGGCTCAGGAAACGTGGTAACACGGGTCGCAGGCTTTGGCCCAAACCCAGTACCATCGCGATCAACCGCGGCCGGCTGAGGACGAAACGCAATGCCCAGCGAAACCCCCTGGACGGGATTGGCCTGGGTGCTTCCTGTTCCATCAGCCCGCGACCAATGTCGAGTAGCTCGCCGTACTGCATGCCGGAAGGGCAGGCGGTTTCGCAGTTGCGGCAGGTGAGGCAGCGATCCAGGTGTAACCGGGTCTGTGCCGTGGCCTCACCCGTCTCCAGCAGGTTCTTGATCAGGTAAATGCGCCCGCGTGGGCTGTCCCTTTCATCGCGCTTGTCGAGGTAGGTGGGGCAGGTGGTGAGGCAGAACCCGCAGTGTACACAGGCCGCAGTGAGTGACTTGGCGGCCTCTCCCTCGGGGGTCTGTGAAAAACGCGGGTGTAGTTCTACGTGCATGCCGGGTGTGCTCCTACAGCCAACTGTACAGGCGGCCGGGATTGAGTATGCCGTCGGGGTCGAAGGAATGTTTCAGTTGTTGCTGCAACCGGCGTTCCACCTTGCCCAGTGGTGGCCGAACCTCACTGTTGCGGTCGCCGCCGCGAAACAGGCTGGCATGCCCTCCGGCGTCGTTGGCAAATCGATCAAGCTGTTCGCGGGAGTGTTCGCCGCGCAACCAGCGCTGGGCGCCGCCCCAGTCGATCAGGGTCTCGCCGAAGTCTGTTGCGACGCGCGCAGACGATTGTACAGAGAACCGCCACAGCGGCGCGTCACCCGCGAAGAAGGGCAGCGCCATCTCGCGCAATGCCTCCCACAGTGCATTGTCATCTTCCACAGATTCGCCGCCCCATTGCCGCGCCGTACTGTCCACGGCATTGGCGGCGCCCGACAGGCGCAGGTACAACTGCCCATCCACCCAGAATGCACCGGACAATGGCTTGGGTTCTGCGGCGCGCTGGTTCATCGTCTGTACGGCCTCATCGGCTGTCATCGCGAAACACAGGGAGAGTGCTTTTTGTGGTTGCGGCAGCACTTTCAGGCTGATCTCGGTCAGAACACCCAGCGTCCCCAGCGCACCCGCCTGCAGGCGTGACACATCGTAGCCGGCGACATTCTTCATCACTTTGCCGCCGAATGTGAGGCGCTCACACTTACCGTTGATCATCTGTACGCCGAGCACCATATCGCGGATAGAGCCACTCCAGGGCCTGGCCGGACCGGACAGGTTGCAGGCCAGGGTGCCGCCCAGCGTGGCCCTGCCGCCGAACAGGGGCGGTTCGAAGGGGAGCCTCTGCTGGTGCCCGGCGAGGATCGCCGCAATCTCCGTGAGCGGCGTCCCCGCCCGCGCGGTGATCACCAGTTCCTGCGGTTGGTAGTCGACAATGCCGCGGTGTGCGGACACATCCAGTTCGGCGGCATTGCATTGCCGACCTACCAGGTTGCGCTTGGTGCCACCGGCGCTGATGTACACGGGTGCCTGTCGTTCACGCGCGTCCTGTAGCGCAGCGATGATCGCCTCGCTCTGATCACTGTCAGTGCTGGTGCGTTGTTCAGTCATGCTGGTGCCTGGCGGGCAGGGCGCGGTATTCCTGGCAGCGTTTCAGGATCGGGATGCCCTTGCCGGGGTTGAGGTTCAGGGCCGGGTCGAAGGCGTATTTAATATCTTCAAACTGCGCCAGTTCCTGCCCGCTGAACTGGCTGGGCATCTTGCGCAACTTTTCCACGCCCACGCCGTGTTCCCCGGTCAGGCAGCCGCCCACGCGCACGGATAGATCGAGTATGTCGCCGCCGAAGCTTTCGGCTTTGCGCACCTGTTGCGGATCGCTCGCATCGAACAGGATCAGCGGGTGCAGGTTGCCGTCGCCCGCGTGGAAAACATTGGCAACCGGCAGGCCGTAATGTTCGGAGAGGCGATAAATCTCGTTCAGCACGTAGGTCACCTGGCCGCGCGGAATTGTGCCGTCCATGCAGTAGTAGTCGGGCGCGATCCGTCCCACGGCAGGGAACGCCGATTTGCGGCCTTTCCACAACAGTGCGCGGTGGGCTTCATCCTGTGAGACAGTGAGGGACGTCGCCCCCAATTGCTTGAATAGCGCTGTGACTTCCTCCACGTGCTGCGCGACTTCCTCGCGTGTGCCGTCCATCTCGCACAACAGGATCGCGGCGGCATCCCGTGGATACCCGGCGTGGGCGAAATCCTCCGCTGCCTGCACGGCGAGGCGGTCCATCATCTCAAGGCCTGCGGGGATAATCCCGGCGGCGATGACCGCACCCACAGCATCGCCCGCGGCATCGATGCTGTCGAACCCCGCCATTACCACGCGGGCGATCTCCGGTGCGGGCAACAGGCGCACGGTCACCTCCGTGACAATGCCCAGCAGTCCCTCGGAGCCGGTAAACAATGCCATCAGGTCGTAGCCGGGACTGTCCAGGCCCAGGCTGCCAATCGTGAGTGCTTCGCCTTGCACGGTCAGCACGGTCATGGCCAGGATATTGTGCACGGTCAGCCCGTACTTCAGGCAGTGCACGCCGCCGGAGTTTTCCGACACATTGCCGCCGATAGAGCAGGCGATCTGGGAGGAGGGGTCCGGTGCGTAATAGAGCCCGTGGCGGGCCGCCGCTTCACTGATGGATAAATTACTGACGCCCGGTTGTACCCGTGCGGTGCGCGCCAGCGGGTCAATCTCAAGGATGCGGTCCAGCTTGGTCAGCACGAGCAGCACACCCTCGGGATGTGGCATCGCGCCCGCGCAGAGCCCTGTGCCTGCGCCCCTGGCGACAACGGGCACATTCAGCGCATCGCAGATCTGCAACACCTGTTGTACCTGTGCGACAGTTTCAGGCAGCACCACGGCTAGCGGCAAATCGCGGTAGATGGTCAGCGCGTCACATTCATAGGGGCGCTGGGATTCTGTGTCCTCAATGATGCAGTCAGCGGGCAGGCAGGCGCGCAGGCGACGTTTCAGTGCTTCGCTGGTCGGGTTTGTCAGATTCTGCCGAGCCGTCTTCACAGGGCCATAACTCTTTTTCTTGCTGGTGATTTCACGATGGCGATATTACCGGGGGTCAAATTGTAATGGCGCGACGCATAATCGCCTAAACTCTTTAATCTGCGCTATATTCGATTCACGCGGCTATTGGGCAGACTAAAAAGTGCCGGCCAGCACGCGCATACTACCAGATATGGTCGCGCGCCATTTCGCCAGATTTATCCTTATACTGATTGATTATTGAGGAGAGGAGACAGCAATGAGCTACCGCGTTATTCAGTGGGCAACGGGGAATCTGGGCCGCGCCGCCATCGAGGGGGTCGTGTCGCACCCCGATCTGGAATTGGTCGGCGTGTGGGTACACAGCGCGGAAAAAGTGGGCAAGGATGCCGGGGAGTTGGCCGGGCGAGCGGATCTTCATACGGGTATAAAAGCCACCAATGATATCGATGCGCTGGTCGCCCTGGCGCCCGATTGTATTCTCTACAGCCCCCTGATGCCCAATGAGGAGGAGATCGTACGCTTTCTCAGTGCGGGCATTAACGTGGTGACACCGCTGGGCTGGTTCTATCCCCGCGATCTCAACACCGCCGCAATTGATGCCGCATGCAAAAAGGGCAACAGTACGTTGCACGGCACCGGTATTCATCCCGGCGGTGTCACGGAGAAGTGGCCGTTGATCATGTCGGGCTTCTCGCGGGACGTCACCTACGTCAGTTGCGAGGAATACTCCGATTGTCGCACCTACGGCGCGCCTGACGTACTGCATGAGATTATGCTGTTCGGTAAAACGCCCGAGGAGGCCAAGGACAGTTTTATGCTGCAGTTTCTGGGGGCAGGTTTTGGGCAGTCGGTCAATATGATCGCCGATGCGATGGGGTTTGTACTGGACGGGCCGCTGCAAGCGACCCATGACATCGCGCTGGCCACTGGCCCTATCGATACTCCTATGGGCGTTATTGAACCCGGGTTGGTGGCGGCGCAGCGGTTTCGCTGGCAGGGGCTCGTTAACGGCAGCCCCGTGATCAAGGCCGAAACCAACTGGTATATGGGTACCGAGAACATCGAGCCCGGCTGGTTTGATGCCAAAACGATAGAAGAAAACGGCGAGTGCTTTGCGATGAAAGTGGAGGGCGACCCACCCGTGTATATCACTACCCACGGGGTGCACCCAACGCGGGATATGGACTGGACAGAAGTTCAGAAGCGCAATCCCGGTATGGTCGCCACCGCGATGCACTGCGCGAACAGTATTCCCGTCGTGTGTGAGGCCAGCGCCGGTATCAAAACCTACCTGGATTTACCGATGGTCTATGGTAAAGCGAAGAGAACGTAAAATGCGCGACAGAACGCGTCGGGATTCAGTGGGCTGTCGCCCGTCGTCCCGGTAATGCCTATGAGGAGAAAACTATGGCTTACAACTGGCAAAAGAACCTGACCGACGTCGATGACGTGCAGTTACGTGCCGCACTGGAACACGCCCACATTCCAGCCCTGCTGGCATCAATGCTCCACCTGACCGGCAATACCGATCACTTCGACAAGGTCCAGCCCAGGTTCGAACTGATGGCGGAGGATTTAGACGGTTTGAATGATGAGCAGCGCACGGTGGGCAGGGAATTGGCCTTCGCAGCCTTGAAGGACTGCCGAGCGGGCGCTGAACCTGTGCAGCCAGCAGAGGCAGAGATAGAAACCACGATGCACCGCATCACCGGGGAGGCCATCCCTGAAGAATTGTTACCCATGCTGCGTGAGGAGCTGAACCTGTTCGACGAAGATTCGCGTCGCGTTGAAATCAACACGCAAGCCATGGACGCCAACTTTCGGGTAGTGATTATCGGCTCGGGGATGTCGGGCATTCTCGCAGCGATCCGCCTGCAGCAGCAGGGCATTCCCTTTCTCATCCTGGAGAAGAATTCCGATATCGGCGGCACCTGGTTTGAGAACACCTACCCCGGTTGCCAGGTCGATTCCGCGAATCATCTCTACAATTATATTTTTGAGCAAAACACGCAGTGGCCGAATCACTTCTCTGGCCGGCGTGAGTTGTTTAAGTATTTTAACGGCATCGTCGAGAAGTATGGCTTGCGTGAGCATGTGCGACTGAACAGCGCGGTGAAACGCGCCGACTACGATGAAACGACAGGGCAGTGGACGGTCACAGTAGAACAGGGCGGCGCGCAGGAGCAGTTCCTTGCCAATGCGGTAATCAGCGCCGTCGGGCAGCTCAACATTCCCAAGTATCCCGAAGTGGAAGGCGTCGGGCGTTTCGCCGGCATCACGTTCCACTCGGCGCGTTGGGAGCATGAACACGACCTGGCTGGCAAGCGGGTGGCAGTGATCGGTACCGGCTGCAGTGCGGTGCAGTTTGTGCCGGAGATTGCCGGAGACTGTGCAGAGTTGAAGATCTTTCAACGTTCGCCACCCTGGTTGTTACCGGTGGAGGAATACCATGCGCCGATGACAGAGGAAGAGCTGTGGCTTTTTCGCGAACTGCCGTTTTACGCGCGCTGGTATCGATTTTTCCTTTTTCGCACCAAGGCCGTGGATGGTGAGTTGCCGCTGATGTATACAGACCCTCACTGGAATGGCCCCTCCAACACGGTGAGTGAAGGCAACCAGTTGTTGCGCGATGCCCTGATCGAATCCCTGGCGGAGCAGACACGCGATGATGCTGACTTGCTCGCGAAACTCATCCCGGATTATCCACCCGGTGGCAAGCGCCCCGTGCTGGATGACGGCTCCTATATCAGCGCGCTCAAACGGGACAACGTGAGTCTTGTGACAGACCCTATCCAGAAAATTGTTGAACAGGGTATTGTGACGGCAGACGGCAACCTGCACGAGTTCGATGTACTGATTTATGGCACCGGCTTTGCCGCCGACCAGTTCCTGGTCACCATGCAGGTCTATGGCCGTAACGGTCGCGAGCTGGTCAGCAGCTGGGATGGTGACGCTCACGCGTATAAAGGCGTGATGGTGTCGGACTTTCCCAACTTCTATACCTTGTACGGCCCCAATACCAATATCGTGGTGGGTAGCAGTATCGTGTTCTTTGTTGAGAACCAGCTCCGCTATATCAGCGGCTGCCTCAAGCTGCAGGTGGAGGAGGGGTATCGCTCGCTGGAATGTCGCAGGGAAGTGATGGACGCGTACAACGAACAGATCGATGCGCTCAACCGCCAGCGCGCCTGGGGTGCACCCGCGGTATCCAGCTGGTACAAGAACAAGCGCGGGCGGGTGACCCAGAACTGGCCGGGAACCCATAACGAATACTGGCAGCAGATGCGTGCGCCCAGCGCTGATGAATTGATATTGGAAAAGTAATGCTGCTCCCTGCAGTGCTCGCCTGCAGGATGGCGACGCTACCTTTGCCAGTTGAGTAGTGCGTCAGCCTGATCGGTTGTCCCGCGCGAAGCGGGCACCGTCGCGCAGGCCGAGGTCATACGTGGCCTGGAGTCCCTCGGGATTGGCGTAATCGAACTTGTCTATCCGCACCGGTTCGCTGGGCTGGGCATAAACGCGCCGCCCCGGGGCCGGCAATGGCTTGCTGTACCGCTTGCTCAGCAGCACCAGGGTTTGTCCCGGTCTTTGGTCGGCCAGGTGTGCCGGGACGTTGTCTATGATGCCGCCGTCCAGCACCCGCAGCCCTCTGTAGCCTTTGGTGGGTAACACCGGCGGTACCGTGGAGGAGGCCAGTATGATCTCAATCAGGTCCGCCACGTCCTCGGCGTCCTGGTTGCCTCTTGTCAGCGGTTGAAAGCCCAGTTTCCGTGTCCAGCGCGGGTGTAAGACGCCGGTAAGGTGTTTTTCCAGTCCGTACACAGAGAATGCCAGCATTGTTCCGAGGCTCGATGGCAGGTAGCCCGGAAACTCGGCCATCAGGAATTCCAGCCGTTTGTTCGCCAGGCGCTCCATATCCTCGGGCACCAGGAAGCGCTCCAGTGCCGTGCGATACATCGCCATGTGCGGGAGCAGCGGTTTGCCTGAACCGGGCCGCAAATTGTGCCAGTGGATGTTGCGGGGATTGCGGGCGGTTAGCTCCTTGAACAGCTCAAGTGCTTCTGCCGGGCGGCCTACCAGTGCTGCGGTAGCCATTGCGCTGCCGGCGCTGGTGCTGGCGGCATAATCGACGGTTTCCTGTAAATCCAGGCCCGCCGCGGTAGCGCCTTCCCAGAAACCCAGCTGCCACAGGCAACGGCTGCCGCCACCGGCAAATATCACATTCCTGAATGTCACAACGGGTTCCCGGGCGGCGCTTTTGCAATTGTCGCAGTTTATAGGGGGAGGGTAGTGTCGTGAAGTGACCTCAAACCGGTGCTACCACCCGCACTGGGGCCGTAGGCGGTGGTCGCGGCATGCCCCTGCTGGCGGACTTCACAGCGCTTATGTGTCGAATTATGCCATTTCACCACTCCCAATTTGCCCCGTTTTCCTGTACCCTCCCGCGCCTTGTATTACGCGTCATCAACTTAATCGACTGAGAATCACAATGTCTGACTTATCCCTGTACAGAAACATCGGTATTTTCGCCCATGTGGACGCCGGTAAAACCACCACGACCGAGCGGATCCTCAAGCTGACCGGCAAAATCCACAAAACCGGCGAAGTGCACGATGGCGCGGCCACCACGGACTTCATGGCACAGGAGCAGGAGCGTGGTATTACCATCCAGTCTGCAGCCACGACCTGTTTCTGGAAAGATCACCGGCTGAACATCATCGACACCCCCGGGCACGTCGATTTCACCGTGGAAGTGTACCGTTCACTGAAAGTCCTTGATGGCGGTGTGGGTGTTTTCTGTGGCTCTGGCGGTGTTGAGCCCCAGTCTGAGACCAACTGGCGTTATGCCAACGAATCTGAAGTCTCCCGTATCATCTTCGTGAACAAACTGGACCGTATTGGCGCTGACTTCCTGCGCGTTGTCGGCCAGGTAGAGAAGGTGCTGGGTGCGAACCCGCTGGTGATGGTGCTGCCGATTGGTCGTGAAGAGAGCTTCGTGGGTGTGGTCGATCTGTTGACGCGCAAATCGCACATCTGGCCTGATCCGGGCAATCCTGAAAAGTACGACATTGGCGATGTCCCGGAGGATATGGTCGATCAGGTGGAAGAGTGGCGCGAGAAGTTGATCGAGACGGCGGTTGAGCAGGATGACGAGGCGATGGAAATGTACCTTGAGGGTACGGAACCTGAGCTGGACGTGATCAAGCGCTGCATTCGTGAAGGTACCCGCAAGCTGGACTTCTTCCCCACCTACTGTGGCTCCGCGTTCAAGGATAAGGGTGTCCAGCTGATTCTGGATGCTGTGGTGGACTACCTGCCAAGCCCGACAGAGGTAGATCCGCAGGACCTGACCGATGAATACGGTGAGCCCACAGGTAAAGTCGCAACAGTATCCCTCGATGAGCCATTGCGGGCGCTGGCGTTCAAAATCATGGACGACCGTTTCGGCGCACTGACGTTTGTGCGTATCTACTCGGGCAAGTTGAATCGCGGCGATACCATCCTGAACTCGTTCACCGGCAAAACCGAGCGTATCGGCCGTATGGTCGAGATGCACGCGAATGACCGCGCGGAACTGGAGAAGGCCCAGGCGGGCGATATTATCGCCATCGTGGGTATGAAGAATGTGCAGACGGGCCATACGCTGTGTGATCCCAAGCACCCCTGTACGCTGGAAGCGATGGTGTTCCCGGAGCCCGTGATCTCCATCGCCGTGGCGCCGAAAGATAAAGGCGGCTCCGAGAAGATGGGCATCGCTATCGGTAAAATGGTGGCAGAAGATCCCTCCTTCCGCGTTGAAACGGATATCGATTCCGGCGAGACGATCCTGAAAGGCATGGGCGAGTTGCACCTCGACATCAAGGTGGACATCCTCAGGCGTACCTACGGTGTCGATTTGATCGTCGGCAAGCCGCAGGTTGCCTACCGTGAAACTATCACCCGGGAAGTCGATGACTCCTACACGCACAAGAAGCAGAGTGGTGGTTCCGGACAGTTCGGTAAGATCGACTACCGCATCAGGCCGGGCGAACCGGGTTCAGGGTTTGTTTTCACCTCCTCGGTTGTCGGC